>JBAIWU010000655.1:0-3341 GCA_037917155.1 Candidatus Eiseniibacteriota bacterium | reverse complement strand
CCGAGGGCGTGCTGCTCGAGGACGAGGGCCTCGAGTTGCTGGCGGCGCTGGGCTTCGACGTGCCGCGCCGCGTGCGCGTGCGCGACGCCGCCGAGCTGCGCCGCATGCCGTGGCCGTCGCTGCCGGGCGAGCGCGCCGTGCTCAAGGCGATGTCGCCGCGGCTGCCGCACAAGACGGAGGCCGGCGCGGTGCGCGTCGTCGCCAACCGGCCCGGGGCGATCGCCGAAGAGGCGCGCGAGATGGAGTCGCGCCTCGGCGCGGCCGGCCTCGAGGGCTTCCTCGTGTGCGAGTTCGTGCCGCACGCGAGCGGGCGCGGCCACGAGTTCCTGCTCGGCCTGCGCCACACGCGCGAGTTCGGCCCCGTCGTGACGCTGGGCGCGGGCGGCGTGCACACCGAGTTCCTCGCCCGCTCGCTGCGCGAGGGCGAGGCGCTGGCCGTGTTCAGCCCCGAGCTCGGTCGCGAGCGCACGCACGCCGAGACGCTGTCGCGCCTCGCGGTGGCGCGGCACGCGACCGAGCCGCAGCGCGGCCAGCCGCCGCTCGTCCCGCGCGAGGCCCTCGCCGGCGCGGTCGCGAAGCTGCTCGCGTTCGCGCGCTCGCGCGCCGCGTCGCCGCTGGCCGAGTTCGAGGTCAACCCGCTCGTCGCGAGCGGGGGCCGGCTCGTGGCGCTCGACGCGCTGGGCTCGTTCGCGAGCGTGCGCGAGCTGCCCGCCGCTCCGCGCCCGGTGCACCGGATCCGGGCGCTGCTCGAGCCGCGCTCGATCGCGATCATGGGCGTCTCCGAGAAGTCGCTCAATCCCGGGCGCATCATCCTGCGCAACGTGCTGCGCGAGGGCTTCGATCCCGACGCGGTCACCGTGGTCAAGCCGGACGCCGAGCGCATCGACGGCGTGGCGTGCGTGGGCACGCTCGGCGACGTGCCGGCGCCGGTCGACCTGCTCGTGCTGAGCGTCTCGGCCCCGCAGGCCGCGAGCGCGCTCACGGAGGCCGCCGAGCAGCACCTCGCCGAGAGCGTCGTGCTGATCCCCGGCGGGCTCGACGAGAACCCGGCCGCGCGCGCGCTCGTCGGCGAGATGCGCGACGCGCTCGCGCGCGCCCGCACGACCCCGTGGGGCGGCCCGGTCGTCAACGGCGGCAACTGCCTCGGCGTCCGCTCGCGTCCCGGGCGCTGCGACACGCTGTTCATCCCCGAGTCCAAGCTCCCCCGCCCCGCCGGCGAGCCCGATCCGCTCGCGCTCATCGCCGGCAGCGGCGCGTTCGCGGTGAGCAAGACGAGCAAGCTGGGCGACGTGCAGCCCGTCTACGCGATCACGATCGGCAACCAGATGGACCTCACGGTCGCCGACTACCTCGAGTACCTGCTCGAGGACCGGCGCGTCGAAACGGTGGCGGTCTACCTCGAGGGCTTCCGCCCGCTCGACGGCGCGCGCTTCCTGCGCGCCGTGGAGCGCTACACGCGCGCCGGCCGGCCGGTGATCGCCTACTTCGCCGGCCGCACCGCCGCCGGCGCCGCCGCGGCCGCGAGCCACACCGCCGCGGTCGCGGGCGACTTCACCGTGGCGCGCGCGCTGGCCCGCGCCGCGGGCGCGGTCGTGGCGGACACGCTCGAGGACTTCGAGGACCTCGTGCGGCTCTTCACCCGCCTGCGCGGCCGCGCTCCGGACGGGATGCGCCTCGGGGCGATGACGAACGCCGGCTTCGAGGCCGTCGCGATCGCCGACCGGCTCGGGCCCTTCACGCTGGCGACGCTCGCCGGCCCCACGTTCGCCTCGATCGACGCCACGCTCGCGCGCGCCCGGCTGCAGGGCATCGTCCAGCCGCGCAATCCCATGGACGTCACGCCGCTGCTCGACGACGAAGGCTACGAGCGCATCGTGCGCGCGCTGCTCGATGATCCGGGCGTCGACGTGGCCGTGGTGGGCTGCGTGCCCATGACGCAGGCGCTCAACACGCTCGCCCGGGGCGAGGGCCACGACGACGACGTCACCCGGGAGGGCGGCCTCGTCGCGCGGCTCGCCCGGCTGTGGCGGGAGCACTGCAAGCCGTGGGTGGCGGTCGTCGACGCCGGTCCGTTGTACGATGCCATGGCCCGCGCGCTGGAGGCGGCGGGCATTCCGACGTTCCGCACCGCCGACCGGGCGCTCGCGCTGTTCGGCGCCTGGTGCGAGGCGGAGCGCGCACGCGACTGACCGCCCGCGGACGGCGCGACCGCGCCCGCCCGGGCGTTCGCCTCACGAGACGGATCACGCCATGCCCCAGACGCCCGTTGCCGCCGCCACGCTGTTCGAGCCGCTGACCCTGCGCTCCGTCACGCTGCGCAACCGCATCGCCGTCTCTCCCATGTGCCAGTACTCCGCGGCCGAAGGGCTCGCGTCCGACTGGCACCTCGTTCACCTCGGCCAGTTCGCCGCCGG
Source organism: Candidatus Eiseniibacteriota bacterium (assembly GCA_037917155.1). Classification (GTDB taxonomy): domain Bacteria; phylum Eisenbacteria; class RBG-16-71-46; order RBG-16-71-46; family RBG-16-71-46; genus CAIXRL01. Next base: position 927 of record JBAIWU010000655.1, on the reverse strand, counting down.
CGGCTACGGCGCCGTGTTCGTCGAGGCGACGTCGGTGACGCCCGAGGGCCGCATCTCGCCCGCCGACGTCGGCCTGTGGAACCACGCGCAGGTCGAGCCGCTCGCCCGCATCGCCCGCTTCGTCGAGGGCCAAGGCGCCGTGCCCGCCATCCAGCTCGCGCATGCCGGCCGCAAGGCGAGCACCGCCCGCCCGTGGGAAGGCGGCGGCCCGGTCGCGCCCGCCGCCGGCGGCTGGCCCGTCGTGAGCGCGTCCGCCACGCCGTACGCGGACGGCCACCCGGTGCCGCACGCGCTCGACGAGAATGGGATCTTCGAGATCGTCGAGGCGTTCCGCAACGCCGCGGTGCGCGCGCTCGCCGCCGGCTTCCGGATCGTCGAGGTGCACGCCGCGCACGGCTACCTGCTGCATCAGTTCCTCTCGCCGCTCGTCAACAGGCGGACCGACCGCTGGGGCGGCTCGTTCGAGAACCGCACGCGGCTCGCGCTCGAGGTGACGCACGCCGTGCGCGGCGCGTGGCCGGCGGAGCTGCCCGTGTGGGTGCGCGTCTCCGGCACCGACTGGGCCGAGGGCGGCTGGGACGCCGACCAGACCGTGGCGCTCGCGCGCCTGCTGCGCGACGCCGGCGTCGACCTCGTCGACTGCTCGTGCGGCGGCGCCGTGCCGTGGCAGAAGGTCGCGCTCGGTCCCGGCTACCAGGTGCCGTTCGCCGAGCGCGTGCGCCGCGAAGCCGGGATCGCGAGCGGCGCCGTCGGCCTGATCACCGACCCCGCGCAGGCCGACGCCAGGGTGCGCGAGGGCCGCGCCGACGTCGTGCTGCTCGCGCGCGCGTCGCTGCGCGACCCGCACTGGCCGCTGCACGCCGCGAAGGCGCTCGGCGCGGAAGGCGCCTGGCCGAAGCAGTACCTGCGCGCGAAGGGGTGAGCATG
>JBAIWU010000654.1:0-9619 GCA_037917155.1 Candidatus Eiseniibacteriota bacterium | reverse complement strand
CGGAGGCCACGAGCGGCAGGTGCAGCGCCCGGGACCCGGGCAGCGTGTCGGTGCCCAGCCCCGCGGGCTCCGCGTGGTCGAACGCCCACTGGGCCACGCCGAGCTCGTGGTCGCCGCCCTCGAACAGGTCGCCGGCGTCGCCGACGACCGCCAGCCGCCCGTGCTCGCCCGGCCGCAGCACGACCGCGTGCGCGTCGAAGACCTCGCGGATGCGCGCGGTGGCGAGCTCGATGAGCCGCGGCACCGTGCGGCCCGAGCTCAGCTCGCGGCTGAGCTGGTAGAGCGCCACCGTGCGCCGCTCGCGCGCCCGCGCCGAGTGGGCCTGCTCGCGCGTGCGCGCGGCGAGCGTGCCGATGACGATGGCGATGACGAGCATGACCACGAACGTGATCGCGTACTCGGTGTCGTCCACGCCCAGCGCGAATCGCGGGGGAACGAAGAAGAAGTCGAAGAAGGCGACGCCGAGGACCGCGGTCAGGATCGCGGGGCCGCGCCCGAACGCCACCGCCGTCACGGTGACGCCCAGCAGGTACACCATCATGAGGTTCGGCAGGCTGAATCGGCCGTCCATCGCCCAGGCGACCAGCGAGCACGCGATCACGACCGGGATCGCGCCGAGGTAGCCGCGCCACGCGACCGGCGTCGGCGCGGGCCGCGGACGCCGCAGCGTCTCGCCCTCCTCCTCGCCCGCGAGCACGTGCACGTCCATCGCCTCCGCGCCGCGCACCAGCCGGTTGAGAAGGGTCCACGGCAGCCACGACAGCCAGCGCAAGCGGCGCGGCTGGCCGAGCACGACGCGCGACACATGCCGCTCGCGCGCGAAGTGCAGCAGTTCGTCGGCCACGCGCAGGCCGGTCAGGATGCGCGTCTCGGCGCCGAGGTCCTCGGCCAGCCCCAGCACGTCGACCACCGCGTCGCGCTGCGCGCGCGACTCGCGCACCTGCCCGGGGGTTTCGACGTGCGCCACGATCCACTCCGCCTTGAGCGCCGCGGCCATGCGCCGCGCGCCGCGCACGAGCCGCAGCCCGTGCTCGGCGTCGCCGACGCAGACGAGGATGCGCTCGCGGACCGCCCAGGGCTCCGCGATGCCGGCCGCGCGGCGGTAGGTCTCCATCTGCGCGTCGACGCGCTGCGCCGTCTGCCGCAGCGCCAGCTCGCGCAGGGCGATCAGGTTGCCCTTGCGGAAGAAGCCCTCCATCGCGCGCCCGGCCTGCTCGGGCACGTAGACTTTGCCCTCGCGCAGCCGCTGCAGCAGGTCGTCGGGCGGCAGGTCGACGACCTCGATCTCGTCGGCGCGGTCGAGCACCGAGTCGGGCACGGTCTCGCGCACGGTGACGCCCGTGACCTGCGCGACGACGTCGATCAGGCTCTCGACGTGCTGGACATTGAGCGTCGTGTAGACGTCGATGCCGGCGTCGAGCAGCTCGAGCACGTCCTGCCATCGCTTGCGGTGCCGCGAGCCCGGCACGTTCGTGTGCGCGAGCTCGTCCGCGAGCACGAGCGCGGGCCGCCGGGCGAGCGCAGCATCGAGGTCCAGCTCGGCCAGCGTCGCGCCGCGGTACTCGACGCTCCGGCGCGGGAGCGGCTCGAGCCCCTCGAGCAGCGCGCCCGTCTCGGGGCGGCCGTGGGTCTCCACCAGGCCCACGACGACGTCCGTTCCGGCGCGGCGGCGCTCGTGCGCCTCGACGAGCATCGCGTACGTCTTGCCCACGCCCGCGCAGGCGCCGAAGAAGATCTTGAGCCGCGCGCGGCGCGAATGCTCGTCCTCGCTGCGCACGCGGGCCAGAAGCGCATCGGGATCCGGACGGGAGTCCGTCATGGCGTCCTTTCACGCCCCTCGGGCAGGGGCAGGGCACGCGGCGATTCTGCCACGCGGGCCGGCCCCGGGCGAAACGGCACCCCGGCGCGGCGGCGCGCGCCCGGCGCGGGTCAGAGCCTGACGAGCATGGCCAGCGTGAGACGGTCCTCGGTCTTCGACAGGTCGGGCGACCATCCCGGCACCCGCGAGCCCGCCGCGCCCTGGTCGCCGCCGGGGGGCGTCACGCCGCCCGGGCCGCTGAAATAGGGGACGTTCGCCGCGCGGTGGTTGTACTCGGCGCGGAACGTGACGAACGGCTGCGGTGAGCAGTCCACGGCGAGCTGCACGTCCCACGCCCGGAACGAATCGCCGGGGTTCTCCGTGAAGTACGGCGTTCCGCTCAGGGCGGTCGCGCCGTTGATGGGCGGCATCAGTACGAGGTAGCGGCCCGGGTTGTCGATCGCGCCGCCGCCGAACGTCACGCCCCAGCGGTCGCGGTCGAGCCAGACGCGGTGGTAGGCCATGAAGCCCAGGAAGTGCTGGTCCGCGAACGTCGCGCCGCCTCCCGACTCGCCGCCCGCATCCACCGTGAGCGACCACGCGGCCCGGTCGAGCAGCCGGCCGGGACGGTCGAGCCACTTGCCCATCACGCTGTCGTCGGTGTGGAGGCGCACGCGCCGCGCGTCTCCGTACGTGTCCTTGCCCACGTACTGGTTGCCGACGACCTGGAACGCGCCATTGGGGCGCCAGAGCACCTGGCCGCCGGCGCCGGGGGCGTCGTTGAGGCGGCCGTACGACTGCCAGCCGTTCACGAGCCACGGCTCGATCTTGAGCCGCTCCGTCGGGAAGACCTGCAGGCGCACACCGTTGAAGAACCACGGGGTGTTCGACGAGACGTACGAGGGCTGGTAGGTCCAGTTGTCGGCGTTGTAGTAGCTCCACAGGCCGATGTACGACATGAAGAGCCCGGCCTGCAGGTTGACGCCGTGCAGCGCGTCGAAGTGGTAGCCGCCGTACGCCTCCGAGACGTAGCGGTACGCGTCGTCGAGGCGCCACTGGCCGCGCCCGGGGCTGGCGTCGTTGCGCGGCGTGCCCTGCGAGTAGAGGCCGAGCTGCGTCATGAGCCGGCCCATCACGTTCCGGTAGAGCAGGTCGCCGCCCACGCCCAGCTGGGTGATCTGGAACTCGCCGCTGCGGAACACCTCGCTCGAGCCGGAAATCGTCGCGTCGGCGGGATTCGAGAACTCCCAGTGGTACGCGTCGTCCAGGCGGAACTCGCCGGTGAACAGCCCGGCCGCGAGCGGCCGCTCGGCCGGCCCGGCGTTGCCGGGCACCCACGAGAAGTCCGCGAACGCGAACGGTGCCGCGGGAGGCGCCGGCGGCGCGTCCCCCCGCGCGGGCACCGGCGCGACGGACGCGACCGCCAGCGCGAGGGCGAGCGCCGGCGCGGCGATGCGGGCGCGGTTCACGGCCGGCCCCGGGCGGCCGCGAGCGAGTCCAGCGCGCGGTCGAGCCGCAGCACGTTCACCCGCGGCTCGCCCAGCAACCCGAGCTGCCGGGCCTGGGTGCAGCGCGCGACGAGCGCGTGCACGCGCGCCGGGTCGAGGCCGCGCACGCGCGCGACGCGTGCCACCTGGAATTCCGCCGCCGCCGGCGAGATGTCGGGGTCGAGCCCGCTCGCCGACGCGGTGACGAGGTCCGCGGGCACCGGCGCGGCGTTCGCCGGGTCGGCGGCGCGCAGCGCCGCCACGCGCGCGCGGATCGCGTCGAGCAGCGCCGGGTTCAGCGGCCCGAGGTTGGAGCCCCCCGAGGCGCTCGCGTCGTACGGCACGGCCGCCGCGGACGGGCGGCTCCAGAAGCGGCCGGAGTCCGCGAACGACTGGCCGAGCAGCGCCGAGCCGATCACGCGGCCGCGCTCGACCAGCAGGCTGCCGCCCGCCTGCCGCGGGAACGCGACGCGCGCGATGCCGGTGACGAGCAGCGGGTAGGCGATGCCGGTGAGCAGGGTCAGCACCAGCAGCATGAGCAGCGAGGGACGGAGTTCGCGAAGCACGGGCGCTCCTTTCAGGCCAGGCGCAGCGCGACCAGCAGCATGTCGATCAGCTTGATGCCCGCGAACGGCACGACCAGGCCGCCGAGGCCGTAGACGAGCAGGTGCTGGCGCAACACGACGGCGGCGCCGAGCGGCCGGTAGCGCACGCCCCGCAGGGCCAGCGGGATGAGCGCCACGATGACGAGCGCGTTGAAGATGACGGCCGACAGGATGGCGCTCTGCGGCGTGGCGAGGTGCATGACGTCGAGCGCGCGCAGCGCCGGATACGTGCCCGCGAACGCGGCGGGGATGATCGCGAAGTACTTGGCGACGTCGTTTGTGACGCTGAACGTGGTGAGCGCGCCCCGGGTCATGAGGAGCTGCTTGCCGGTCTCGACGATCTCGATGAGCTTGGTCGGGTTCGAGTCGAGGTCGACCATGTTCCCGGCCTCCTTCGCCGCCTGCGTGCCCGAGTTCATCGCCACCGCCACGTCGGCCTGCGCGAGCGCGGGCGCGTCGTTCGTGCCGTCCCCGGTCATCGCCACGAGCCGGCCGCCCGCCTGCTTCTGGCGGATGAGCGCGAGCTTGGCCTCGGGCGTGGCCTCGGCGAGGAAGTCGTCGACGCCCGCCTCGGCCGCGATCGCGGCGGCCGTGAGCGGGTTGTCGCCCGTGATCATCACGGTCTGGATGCCCATGGCCCGCAGCTGCTGGAACCGTTCGCGGATGCCGCCCTTCACGACGTCCTTGAGCTGGACGACCCCCAGGACCTCGCCGCCGTCGGCCACGACGAGCGGCGTTCCGCCCGCGCGCGCGACGCGCTCGACGTCGGCGCGCACCGCGTCCGGGAGCGCCGCGCCCTGCCCGCCCACGAACACCTCGATCGCGTCCGCGGCGCCCTTGCGCAGGCGGCGGCCGTCGAGATCGGCGCCGCTCATCCGTGTCTGCGCCGAGAACGGCACGAAGCGCGCGCCCAGCGCGTGCAGGTCGCGCTCGCGCAGGCCGTGCCGCTCCTTGGCGAGCACGACGATGCTGCGCCCCTCTGGCGTCTCGTCGGCGAGCGAGGCGAGCTGCGCCACGTCGGCGAGCCGCGCCTCGGTGACGCCCGGCGCGGGCACGAACGCCGTCGCCTGGCGGTTGCCCAGCGTGATCGTGCCGGTCTTGTCGAGCAGCAGCACGTCGACGTCGCCCGCCGCCTCGACCGCGCGGCCGGACATCGCGACCACGTTCGCCTGCGTCATCCGGTCCATTCCGGCGATGCCGATCGCCGAGAGCAGCCCGCCGATCGTCGTCGGGATCAGGCACACGAGCAGCGCGCAGCACACGGTGATCGTGACCGGCGTGCCCGCGTGCGTCGCGGCCACGGCGTACGCCGAGAACGGCAGCAGCGTGCCCGTCGCGAGCAGGAACACCAGCGTCAGCGCGGCGAGCAGGATCGCGAGCGCGATCTCGTTGGGCGTCCTCTGGCGCTTCGCGCCCTCGACCATGGCGATCATGCGGTCGAGGAACGTCTGGCCCGGGTCGGCCGTGATGCGCACGACGATCCAGTCCGAGAGCACGCGCGTGCCGCCGGTCACGGCGCTGCGGTCGCCGCCGCTCTCGCGGATGACCGGCGCGCTCTCGCCCGTGATCGCGCTCTCGTCGACCGAGGCCACGCCCTCGATGACCTCGCCGTCGCCCGGGATCAGGTCGCCGGCCTTGACGTACACGGCCATGCCCCGGCGCAGGGCGTGGGCGGGCGTGACGCTGATCGAGAGGTGGTCGGCGGGGTCGACCAGCACCCGCGCCATCACGTCGCTGCGGGCGCGCCGCAGCGCGTCGGCCTGCGCCTTGCCGCGGCCCTCCGCCATCGCCTCGGCGAAGTTCGCGAACAGCACGGTGAACCACAGCCAGACAGCGACGGCGAGCACGAAGCCGGCCGGCGCCTCGCCGTGGCCGCCGAGCGCCTGCACGCCCAGCGCGGTCGTGAGCACGGAGGCGACGAACACGACGAACATCACGGGATTGCGGACCTGGTGGCGCGGATCGAGCTTGAGCACCGCGTCGAGCGCGGCGCGGCGCACGATCGGCGGGTCGAAGAGGGGGCGGGCCTTCGCGTGCGTGGACATGGCGCCTCCGCTCAGTGCGCGCCCGCGGCGGGCGCGAGCATGGCGAGGTGCTCGGCGATCGGGCCGAGCGCCAGCGCCGGGAAGAACGTGAGCGCGCCCACGATCACCACGACGCCGACGAGCATGGCGACGAACAGCGGCGTGTGCGTGGGCAGCGTGCCCGGACCAGCGGCCAATCGCTTCTTGCGCACGAGCGCGCCCGCCATCGCGAGCACGGGAACCGCGAGCGCATAGCGGCCGAGGAACATCGCCACGCCCAGGGTCGCGTCGTAGAACGGCGTCATGGCGCCCAGGCCGGCGAAGGCGCTGCCATTGTTGTTGGACGCGGACGAGAACGCGTACAGGACCTCGCTGAAGCCGTGCGTGCCGGGGTTGCCGAGCGTGGCGAGCCCGGCCTTCACGCTGACCGCGAGCGCGGTGCCCACCAGCACGAGCGCCGGCGGCACGAGCACGACGAGCGAGGCCATCTTCATCTCGAACGCCTCGATCTTCTTGCCGAGATACTCCGGCGTGCGCCCCACCATGAGCCCGGCCATGAACACGGTGAGGATGGCGAACACGAGCATCCCGTAGAGCCCGGAGCCGACACCGCCGTAGACGACCTCGCCGAGCTGCATGAGCGCCATCGGCACGAGCCCGCCCAGCGGCGTGAGCGAGTCGTGCATCGCGTTCACGGAGCCGTTCGAGGCGCAGGTCGTGGCGGTCGCCCACAACACCGAGTTGGCGACGCCGAAGCGGACCTCCTTGCCCTCCATGGCCGCGCCGCGCGGATCCACGCCCAGCGCCGCGAGCTGCGGGCCCGGGTGCGTCTCGGCCCACAGGCCCAGGCCGAGGAACGCCACGAAGAGCGCCGTCATGGCCGCGTAGACGGCCCAGCCCTGGCGCGGGTCGTTCACCATGCGCCCGAACGTGAAGCACAGGCCCGCGGGCACCAGCAGGATCGCGAGCGCCTCGAGCAGGTTCGTGAGCGGCGTCGGGTTCTCGAACGGGTGCGCTGAGTTCGCGTTGTAGTAGCCGCCGCCGTTCGTGCCGAGCTGCTTGATCGCGACCTGCGAAGCGACGGGCCCGAGCACGATGCGCTGCTCCGCGACGGGCCTTCCGTCCGCGCCGACGACGCGCTCCACGCGCGTGGCGTGCGCAGCGGGCGCGAACGTCTGCGGCACGCCCTGCGCCACGAGCAGCACGGCGAGCACGAGCGCGAGCGGCAGCAGTACGTACAGCGTGGTGCGCACGAGATCGGCCCAGAAGTTGCCGAGCGTGGACCCCGCGTGCCGGGCGAGCCCGCGGAGGAAGGCGGCCATCACCGCGATGCCGGTCGCGGCGGAGACGAAGTTCTGCACGGCGAGCCCGAGCATCTGCGTGAGCATGCTCATCGTGGACTCGCCGGCGTATCCCTGCCAGTTCGTGTTCGTCGCGAAGCTGACCGCGGTGTTGAACGCCGAGTGCGGCGCCACGGCGCCCGCGTGCTCGGGGTTCAGCGGCAGCGCGCCCTGCAGCCGCTGGAGCGCGTACACCGCGACGAGGCCGAGCAGGTTGAAGCCGAGCATGGCGAGCGCGTAGCGCTTCCAGTCCATCTCCTCGGCGGGATCGACGCGCGCGATGCGGTAACAGAGCCGCTCGAGTCCCCCGAGCGCGGGCGAGAGGAACGTGCGGCGGCCCTCCAGCACGGCGGCGATCCAGCGGCCGAGCGGCACCGCGAGCACGGTGAGCAGCGCCAGGTAGAGCACGAGCTGGGTCCAGGCGGCAGGCGTCATTGGAAGCGCTCCGGGAAGAGCAGCGCGGTCAGCAGGTACACGAAGATCGCGGCCACGACGAACGCGACGACGACGTGCAGGGCGTGCACATCGGCCTCACATGAGCCGTTCGCACATGCGCACGAGGGCGCGCGCGAGCACGAACAGCACGACGGAGAACAGCAGCCAGCCCAGGTCGCTCATGGATCCTCCGGCGCCCCCGCGGGCGCCGGATCATTGGACGGCAGGTTCGCGTCAGGCGCGCGCAAGGACACGGGGGCGCGGCATCAAGGCCGCATCAAGCCACCGGACACGCGAACGCCCGGCGCGGCGCGTGGCCGGCCGGGCGTTCCCGGAATGCAAGTGATTCGGGGATCAGCTCTTGCGCAGCGACTTGAGCATGTCGTCGAACTCGCGCTTGCTGCCCTCGACGGTCTTCTGCGGGCCGGTGAGCTTGAAGAACACGCGCCCCGCCGGGCCCTCGACGATGGCCCCGAGCAGCGCGTAGCCGGCCTTGCTGCCCGTGGACTGCATCATCGGGCCCGACGGCGCGAGGTACGCGCCGCGCACGTGCACGCGCCAGACCTTGAAGCCGGCGATCTCGGTCTGCGACCGGTCGGGCTGGCTCGGATGCTCGAACTGCCCGACCCAGCGGTCGAGGTTCTCGGCCGCGCCGCCGCCCTGCGTGGGGCCGAAGTAGAACACGGCGCACTCGGCCCCCTCGGAGTCCCCGCCGAGGGCCGGTATGCCGTACGTCGCGAGGCGCATGGGCCGCGCCTCGAGCGTGTTCCAGTTGGCGGGCACCTTCCAGACGAGCCCGGGCGAGGCGTCCGCGGGCGGCGGGACGACCTGCTGGCCGCCCATCGCGCCCGGTCCGGCGTCCGCGCCGGGCGCGGCCTGCTCGGTGGCCGCGGGCGGCGCGGGGGCCTGGGCCTTCTGCATCTGCGACTGCCAGACGATCCCGCCCAGGAACGCCATGACCACGATGACGACGATGACGATGGTCCGGATGGACATCGGGGTGAATCCTCCACTGGGAGTGCGCGCACACGAATCGCGTCGCGCGACGCAGGATCCGGGCGCGGGTGCGCGGGCGGATGTCCCGGCGCCCCGCGGCCCGGGGCGGCGGGCAGCTTAGGGCCTCGCGCGCAGTCCGGCAACGCGCGCGCCCCCGCGGGAGCGATTCGAGCGCTCGGACGCGGACCGCCGGGCCGCCGCGCCCGGGCGAGTGCGAGGTTCGATGCGGGACCCGGCCGACGCGCGGTCCCGCGCCTGCCGGCGCATCAGCCCCGCGGCGGGCCCATCAACCTGGCGTTGACGGCGGCCGAGCCGCCGCGCGGGATACTGAGCGTCCTCCAGTCGGCGCCCGCGAGGTGCTTCGCGAGGAACACGACCTGGCCCGCGTGGTGGGCGTAGTGGGCGAACTGGCGGTCGATCGCCGACACGACCCCCAGCGTCCGCGCCCGGATCGTCACCGTGCGGTCGAGGTCGGCCTCGGTCAGGCCGGCGAGCGCGTCGAACAGGCAGGCCCAACCCCGCTCCCAGAGCGCGAGCAGCTCCTCGCGCGACAGCGCCGCGTCCTCGAACTCGGCGTCGCGGTCGCGGTCCGGCTTCTCGCCGTCGCTCGTGAGGAAGTCCGACCAGCGCGAGAGCATGTTGCCCGCCATGTGCAGGACGAGCGTGACGAGGCTGTTCGAGCCCGGGTCGAGGCGGAAGTGCCAGTTCTCGTACGGGACCTGGGCGAGGGCGCGGTCGGCGAGCCCCTTGGCCTCCCGGAAGCGCTGGGTCACGATCTGTAGGTAGAGGGTTCCATCCATGTCCGGCTCCACGGGCCCGGCGTGAGCGCTGGTGAGGGCACTCGCGCCGCCCTGTCTGAACGTTGTCCTTCGCTCTTCCGATCGTCGTCTGACGCGGTTGTCCTCGCCCGAGACTACCTCAGGCTGATGTGAGA
>JBAIWU010000653.1:0-2880 GCA_037917155.1 Candidatus Eiseniibacteriota bacterium | reverse complement strand
GGGCGCGGGCGCGCCGGCGCCCGCCGAGTCCGACTGAGGCCCTGCCGGCCGCTCCCGAGCGCGCGGCCCCGGCGTAACGAACCGCTGGAGCCCCGGCTCCGCTTGGCGCAGACTGGGCGCGCAGCATCCGCTCCGCGTCCGGCCGCGGCCCCTGGTCCCGCCGGACGGCTCCACGACGCTGTCGCTCCACTCGGGGGAATGACGCATGGCCACTCGAAAGCGGGTCCGGAAGAAGGCGGGCAAGCCGGCGCGGAAGGCGAAGGCCACCAGGAAGGCGGCGAAGAAGAAGGCCGTGAAGAAGAAGGCGGCACGGCGCGCGGGCGCCGCACGGCGCGCCCCGCGTGCGGCGGCGGCGCCGGCGATGTCGCGCATCGGCATGATCACGCACACCGAGATCGCGAGCGCCGACCCCGCGGCCACGCAGGAGTGGTGCGAGCAGGTGCTGGGCTGGAAGTTCGCGCCCCCGATGGAGACGCCGGGCGGCCCGTATCGCATGTGGGCGTTCGAGAACAAGACCGGCGGCGGCATCCGCACGAACAACCCGCCCGAGGCTCCCGGCTCGATCCCGTACTGCGAGGTGGCCGACATCCGCCAGAGCTTCGACGCCGCGATCGCCGCGGGCGCGCAGTCCATGCTCCCGCCGCAGGCGCTCGAAGGCGGCATGGGCTGGATCGCGATCGTGTCCGCGCCGGGCGGCGTCGCGGTCGGCTTCTGGGCTCCGAAGTAGGAGCGCGCTGACGACGCGGGCCGGGGCGATCCGCTCGCCCCGGCCCGATCGCTTCGCGCCGCGCGCGCCCTCAGCGGCTGAACGTGATCTCGCCGTCCTCGCTCAGGTCGAACCGGCCCGCGAGCGGCTCCTTGGGCAGGCCCGGCATGCGCATGATCTCGCCCGTGATCGGGATCACGAACCCGGCGCCGGCGGCGAGCTGGATCTCGCGCACGGTGACGAGGAAGTCCTTCGGGCGCCCGAGCAGCGCCGGGTTGTCCGAGAGCGACTGCTGGGTCTTGGCGATGCACACGGGCAGGCCGCCGAAGCCGGCCTTCTCGAGCTGCTCGCGGTCCCGCTTGCCGCGCGCGGTGTAGTCCACCGCCTGGGCGCCGTACATCTCGCGCGCGATCGTCGCGATCTTCTTCTCGATCGGGTCGCTCCACTCGTAGAGCGGCTTGAAGCCGGGCTCGGTCTTCGCGACGAGGTCGCGCACGACCTCGGCCAGCTCGACGCAGCCCTTGCCGCCCTCGCTGAACGTCTTCGCGACCACCGCGGTGACGCCGAGCGAGCGGCAGTGCGCCCGGAGCGTCTCGATCTCCTCCTTCGTGTCGGTCGGGAAGTGGTTGATCGCGACCACGCACGGCTGGCCGAATTTCCGGATGTTCTCGAGGTGCTTCTCCATGTTGGCGAAGCCGCGCACCATGGCGGCCGCGTCGAACTCGCCGACGTCCGCGAGCCGCTTGCCGCCGTGCATCTTGAGCGCGCGGATCGTGGTGACGAGCACGGTGCACGCGGGCGCGAAGCCGCCGTAGCGGCAGTTGATGTCGAAGAACTTCTCGGCGCCCAGCTCGAACGCGAAGCCGGCCTCGGTCACGACGATGTCGGCGTACGAGAGCGCGGCTTTCGTCGCCATGATCGTGTTGGTGCCGTGCGCGATGTTCGCGAACGGGCCGCCGTGCACGAACGCGGGCACCCCCTCGGTGGTCTGCACGAGGTTGGGCTTGACCGCGTCCTTGAGCAGCGCCGCCATCGCGCCGACGGCGTTGAGGTCGGCGGCGGTCACGGGCGTGCGGTCGGCACGGTAGCCCACGACGATGCGGCCCAGGCGCGCCTTGAGGTCGGCGATGCCGTCCGAGAGGCAGAGCACCGCCATCACCTCGCTCGCGGCGGTGATGTCGAAGCCGGTCTCGCGCGGGATGCCCTCGGTGTGGCCGCCCAGGCCGATGACGATGTCGCGCAGCGCGCGGTCGTTCATGTCGACGACGCGCTTCCACGTGACCCGGCGCGGGTCGAGGCCGCTCGGGCTGCCGAAGTGGAGGTGATTGTCCACGAGCGCGGCCAGCAGGTTGTGCGCGCTCGAGACGGCGTGGAAGTCGCCGTTGAAGTGCATGTTGATGTCCATCACGGGCAGCACTTCCGAGGCGCCGCCGCCGGCACCGCCGCCCTTCATGCCGAACGTCGGCCCCAGGCTCGGCTCGCGCAGCGCGGCCGCCGCCCGCACGCCGATCTTCGAGAGGCCCTGCACGAGCCCGATGGTCGTCGTGGTCTTGCCCTCGCCGGCGGGGGTCGGCGTGATGGCCGACACGAGCACCAGCTTGCCGCGGCGCGGGCGGTCCACGAACGACTTCAGCGGCAGCTTGGCCTTGTAGTGCCCGAACGGCTCGAGGCTCGCCGGGTCGATCTCCAGCACGCGGGCGACTTCGCTGATGGGCTTCATGCGGTACGGTCTCGCTTTCGGCTTCGGCCGGTTCGGAACGCGGGACGGCAAGGAGCGCGCATCCTCGCCCGCCCGGGCCGCTTCGCGCAACCGCCGCCGCAGCGCGCCGGGCGCCCGGGGCCGCGGCCCGGGGCGGGCGCGAAGTCGATGGAGCAACGGGCGATGGCGCGGTGTAGTCACCCGGGAGGGGCGGCAAGCTCGCGGTAGCCAGCCCCCCGACGGCGGGACTACACTGCCGACGTTCGCATCCCTCGCCCTCTCGCTCCACCGAGGGCGTCGCTGACCGCACGCCCACGCGACCAGCCGCGCGTCCGGGACCGACCGTCGGGTCACGTCCCCCGCACCGGTGGCCCGCGGCCACGAAGAGGATCCCACATGCGGCCCGTTTCCCGCTGCCTCGCGCTCGCCTCGTTGCTGGCGCTCTCGCTCGTCGCGCTCCCGAACGGAGCGCGCG
>JBAIWU010000652.1:0-17820 GCA_037917155.1 Candidatus Eiseniibacteriota bacterium | reverse complement strand
CCCGGCGCCGCGCGCCGCCCGACACGGCTCTCGGACGGCCGGCGCGCCGCCCGCCCGCCGCGCGCCCGCCCGGCCACGGACGACGAAGCCCCGGCGTCCTCGCGGACACCGGGGCGTTCGTTTCGCTTCCGTGCGGCCTGCTACGAGCCCTCGTGGCACTCCGCGCACTTGGCGCGCGGCGGGGTCGGATCGCCGCCTTTCATCAGGTGGCAGCCGCGGCAGTCCTCGCCGGCGTCGAGGTGGGGCTGGTGCTTGAACTGGCCGCGGAACGTGGTGAACGTCTTCGACAGCATGTCCCCGTGGCACTTGCCGCACACGCCCTTGCTGGCGATCGTGAGCGTCCTGTGGTGGCAGGACGAGCAGCTCTCGGACGAGAAGCGAACGATCTCGCCCGGCGCCCGCTGGGCGTGCGTGCGGTGGCACTGGGCGCACTCCATGCGGGCGTCGAGCACGTGCGGCCCGTGCGCGAACGACAGCCCGGAGAACGTGCCCGTCTGCCTCTCGATGCCCTGGTGGCAGCCGAGGCAGTGGCCCGGGTCCTTGCCGAACGTCTTCCACGGCATCGGCAGCGGCGCGAGCCCGCGCGCCTGGCGCGCGACGTTCATCTGGTCGTGCGCCTTCTCGAGCAGCGCGTACGCGAAGTTGATGTTGTGGATGCCGCGGCCGCGCGCGACGAGCTGGAAGTTGTGCTTCGCGTCCTCCCACGCCTGCGGCGGCTCGAGGCCCATGGCGCCGGCGGAGGACTCCATCTGCGCCCGGACGGCCGCCGTGCGCTCGTCGACCGCCTGCTTCCACGCGCCGTAGATGCCCTCGTAGGAGGGCCCGTGGCACGACATGCACGCCACCGCGCCGGCCCTCGGGTCCGGCGTCGCGTCGGCGTCGGCCGTCGCGACCTGCGCCGTGAGCGCGGTGTTGTGGCAGCCCTGGCACGTCACGCCGGTGAGGAACATGGGGCTCGGCATGCGCGGCACGCCGATGCCCCCGGTGCCCGCGTAGAGGTCCTGCTGCGGCGAGTGGCCGGCGCCGTGGCACGCGGTGCACGCGTTCGCCGTCTGCGCCGGCGTGGTCGGCGGGCTCGGGTTGAACGGCGCGGGCCCGTGCTCGATCGGCGAGTGGCAGTTCTGGCAGTCGACCTTGTGCTTGCTGACGTGCCACTCGTGCAGGAACTCGCGCTCGCCGAAGTGCGAGAGCCGATCGGACTGGTTGTGGCACTGCAGGCAGCGCTCGCGCGGCACGCCGCCGTCGCCCTTGACGATCCCGGGGTGGCAGCTCGTGCACGGCATGCCGTTGCGCGCCACCTGGCCGTGGTCGAACGTGGTGCCGGCCTTCGTGGTGACCGTCTGCGGCACCTGGTGGCAGCGCGTGCACTGGCCGAGACCCTGGTTGATGCCCTGTCCCTTGAAATGGCACAGCGCGCACGTGGACACGGTGACCGTGAGGTGCACACCCTGCACCATCTGCGAGTGGCACGACGTGCAGCGGAGGTGCAGGCCGCGGCGCGCCTCGGTCAGGTGCGGGCGGTGGTCGAACTGCACGCCGTGGAACGTCACGCGGCCCTCGAGCAGCCGGCGCTCGTGGCAGCGCAGGCAGGCCGCGTCGTCGACCTCGGCCCAGGGCTTCGTGCCGTACGTCGCGGTGAAGTACTTGGCGACCATCGACAGCGCCTCGTACTTCTTGCGCACCTCGGCCGTGATGCCGGGCGAGATGTGGCACTCCACGCATGCGATTTTGTTGTGCCGGGAGTGCTTCCACGACTGGTAGTACGGCTTCATGATGTGGCACGTGCCGCAGAACGTCGGCGTCGACGAGATCTGCACGAACACGAGCAGCGCCACGAAGCCGAAGCCCAGCAGCAGCCCGAACGCCGCGACGATGGCGCGCGGAACGTGCAGCCGGCGCTCCCTCGTCAGGCGGGACAGCGTCGAGCCTGGACCGAAGCCGGGAACGGGCGCCATCGATCAGGCCCGCGGCCTGCGGTTGCGGTAGCGGCGCAGGATGCCCAGCGTCACGAGCACGTAGAACCAGAACACCACGAGACCCAGCTTGCTCATGCGCGCGTTGGCGAACTTGTGCGTGAGCTCGTCCTGGATCTCCTCGCCCACCGAGCGCGCGCGCAGCGTGAAGCTGGCGACGACCTCGGGCTGGACCGTGTGCGCGGCCGTCATGGCCTCGCGCAGGTAGGTGCGGGCCTCCTCGACCCGGGCGTGGTAGTCCTCGGTCTGCATCGGCACGGCGTCCGCCTCGGCGATGAGCTTCTCCGCCTTGTCGATCTCGGTCTGGGCGGTCTTGTACTCGTCCAGCATCCGGGCGCCCAGCGCCACCTGGGGGTCGCCCTTCTCGTGGCACTTCTCGCAATTGCTCGCGAGGCGCGTGACCACGCTCGCCTCCACGGCGTGGTTGCCGTGGCAGGCGATGCAGGCGGGCACGTTGTTCTCCGCCATCTTCGCCGCGTGCGGGCCCGCGATGAAGTAGCGGCGCTCGGTCGTGTGGCAGCGGCCGCAGACCTTGGTGATGTCGGCCACGTCGGGAGGAGTGGCGCCGTGCACGCCGTGGCAGCTCACGCACGTCGGCGCGCGCATGTTGCCCAGGTCGAACAGCTGGTGCGCGTGCACGCTGGTGAGGTAGTCCGCGTACGCGTTCTTGATGTGGCGCTGGCGCACGAGCGTCGTGTCGCCGTGGCACCTGCCGCACGTGCGCGGGATGTTGGTCGGGTAGACGCGGCTGGCGGGATCGGCCACCGCGAGGATGTCGTGCGCGCCGTGGCAGTCCGAGCACACGGCGACCTGGCGGTCGCCCTTCGCGAGGAGCTGGCCGTGCCGCGACTGCTGGTAGAGCGCGTACTGGTCCACGGGCAGGTCGTAGGGACGCATCCTCTTCTCGTCCGCGTGGCAGCGGGCGCACATCCTCGGGACCGTGCCGCGGTCGACCTTCCCGGTGAAGTCGCCGCCGTGCGCCCGCTTCTCGTCGGTCGTGGTGTCGTCGCCGCCGTGGCAGGACGTGCAGCGCACGTCCTCGCGCGCGTGCGGGCTGCTCTCGAGAGCCACGCGCTCGGTCGGATGGCAGACGCCGCAGCGGCCGGCGGTCGGGGTGACGATGCGGCCGA
The DNA here is from genome assembly GCA_037917155.1 of Candidatus Eiseniibacteriota bacterium. GTDB lineage: Bacteria > Eisenbacteria > RBG-16-71-46 > RBG-16-71-46 > RBG-16-71-46 > CAIXRL01. Next base: position 14,717 of record JBAIWU010000652.1, on the reverse strand, counting down.
CGCGCGAGCCGGTGATGGGGACGGGCGCCGTCGCGGCCGCGCGTGCCGCCTCCGCGGACAGCGCGAGCGCGGCGGCGAGGGCGAGCATGCGGGCGAACCCCGCGCGCGCGCTCACTTGCGCACCACGAAGGCGCCGACGAGCGTGAGCACGCACCACACCGCGAACAGGGCGATGGCGCCCTGCCGCAGCCGCGTGTCGCTCAGCCGCTGCGGGTTGCGCGCCGACCACAGCGGCACGATGGGCACCGAGAGCCCGGCGAGCAGCAGCAGCAGGCCGGCGATCCACCCGGGGCCGGGGAGGTACTGCACGATCGTGTACGCGGACAGCAGGTACCACGCCGGGTGCGTGCCCGGCGGCGTCGAGTACGGATCGGCGGGGCCGTGGAAGCGGAACGGCAGCAGCGTCGCCAGGGTGACGAGGCCGGCGAACAGCAGGAGCTGGAAGATCACGAAGTCCAGCGTGTGCTTGCGCCAGGTCGTGGCGTTCGCCGGGTCGCCGCCCTCGGCCGGCACGCTCAGGCCGATGCGGCGCATCGTGCCGAACGTGACGTAGATGCCGATCAGGTAGAGCAGCGGGAGCACGACGACGTGGAGGACGTAGGAGCGCAGCAGGACGTTCTCGGTGATCACGTGGCCGCCGAGCACGAACGAGATGAACGGGCCCACGACGGGCTGCGAGCAGACGATCTCGAGGCCGCGCATCGCCGACCAGTACGACGTGACGTCGTACGGCAGCAGGCGGCCGGTGAAGTCGAGCTGCAGCACGACCCACATGAGCATGACCGCGCTGACCCAGAGCACCTCGCGCGGCGCCAGGTAGAGGCGGTGCCAGAACATGCGCACGACGCGCAGCACGACCACGGCGATGAGCAGGTAGGCGCCCCAGTCGTGCATCTGGTGGATGAACCAGCCCAGCGGGATGTCGCGGACGATGCCCTCGGTGCTCGCGTAGGCGCCCTCGCCGGTCGGGTGGTAGTAGAAGGCGAGCAGCACGCCGGTGACCGCCTCGAGCGCGAACAGCAGTGCGGTCAGCAGCCCCAGCACCTGCGGCCAGCGCGCGTACGAGACGAGCGGCGTCGCGCCGATCTCGGCCATCGCCTCGCGCAGGGGCCGGCGAGTGTCGACGGGCGTGTAGACGATGCCGAACGACGTCAGGATGGAGAAGATCTCGGTGAGGTTGATGCGCTGCTCGAGCCATGCGACCGCGGCCCAGTGCCACGGAAGCGGCTTCTGCGGCCCGCCCTGCGGGTCCTGCGTCGTCGTGCTCATACGCGGACGAACACCTCGCCGGCCCGCATCGAGACCTCGTAGGAGGGGAGCTGGCGCGGCGGCGGTCCCGAGAGCACCGTGCCGTTGAGGTCGAAGCGGCCCTCGTGGCACGGGCAGGTGATGACGCGGCGCTCGCGGTCGTAGTTCAGGATGCAGCGCACGTGCGTGCAGACCGCGGACAGCGCGACCACGGACGTCTCGTTCGTGCGGATCACGAAGAACGGCGTCACGCCGTGCCGCACGAGTCGCGCCTCGCCGATCCGCAGGTCGTCGAGCCGGCCGATGCGGACCTGGCGGCCGCCGCCCTCGTTCTTGTCGGGCGCGCCCATGTAGGCGGCCACCACGCCCGCCCCGCCGACGGCCCAGAGGCCGAGGAACGCGCGGGAGAGCCACGTCAGGAACTGCCGGCGTGTCGCCGGGGAGCCGGCGCCGGGACCTGGCCCGGGTCCGGCCGCGAGATCAGCCATCACGCCTCCCGATCGGGTGGAGTGGGGTCCGTGTACGAACGTGAGAGTGGCGATCGTTCCCAACAAACGGTCGATTCAACTCCCCAACTTATAGCGACCGCGCGGGCGAGCGCAACCGGCCCACCGTGATGTGCGTGACGTCGCCTTTCGGCGCATTGACCCCGTCCGCAATGCGAAGCGCCGGCCGCGTTGCCGCGACCGGCGCCCGTTCGATCGAGAGCGAGTGCTCAGAACCAGCGGACGATGTTCACCTTCTTGTCGGTGTAGAAATCGACCGCGTCGGTGCCGTGGGCCTTGATGTCGCCGAAGAAGCTGCCCTTCGCGCCGCCGAACGGGAAGAACGCCATCGGCGCGGCGACGCCGATGTTCACGCCCAGCATGCTGGGCTCCACCTGGTAGCGGTACTCGCGCGCGTGCCGGCCGCTGCTCGTGAAAATGCTGCTCGCGTTGCCGAGCTCGTGCTTGCGCACGATCGCCACCGCGGCGTCGAACGAATCGGCCTTCATGATGCAGATCACGGGGCCGAAGATCTCCTCGCGCGCGATCGTCATCTCGGGCCGCACGTTCGTGAACACCGTCGGGCCGATGAAGTAGCCATCGGGGTGCTTCGGGTCCCGGAAGCCGCGGCCGTCGAGCGCCAGCGTGGCGCCCTCGGCGATGCCCTTCTCGATGTAGCCGAGCACCTTCTGCCGGTGCGCCTGCGAGATGACCGGGCCCATCGTGACGCCGGGCTCGAGGCCGTCGCCCACCTTGATCTTCCTCGCCTCGGCCACCAGCTTCTCGGCCATGATGTCGTAGGCCGGGCCCACGCCCAGCACGACGCTGTTCGCGAGGCAGCGCTCGCCGGCGCAGCCGAAGCACGACTCCGTGCTCACCTGCGCGGCGCGGTCCATGTCGGCGTCGGGCATGACGAGCACGAAATTCTTGGCCCCGCCCAGGGCCTGCACGCGCTTGCCCGTGTCCGCGGCGCGCCGGTACACGTGGTGCGCCACGGGCGAGCTGCCCACGAACGACACGCCCGCGATGCCCGGGTGGTCGAGGATGGCGTCCACCGCCTCCCTGCCGCCGTGCACGAGGTTGACCACGCCCTCGGGCAGGCCGCACTCGTGCAGGATCTCGAAGATCTTCTGCTGCGACAGCGGCACGCGCTCGCTCGGCTTGACCACGAACGTGTTGCCGCACGCGATGGCGTGCGGCAGGAACCAGAGCGGCACCATCGCCGGGAAGTTGAACGGCGTGATCGCGGCGAACACGCCGAGCGGCTGGCGGTAGGTGTAGCAGTCGATGCCCGTCGCGATGTCCTCGAGCGAGCGGCCCTGCATGGACGTCGGGATGCCGACCGCCACGTCGACGTTGTCGATCGCGCGGCGCACGCTGCTGCGCGACTCGTCGAGCGTCTTGCCGTGCTCGATCGTGATCGTGCGCGCGATGTCCTCGAACGCCATCTCGAGCGCGTCCTTGAACCGGAACAGCGGCCGCACGCGGTTGACGGGCGGCGTGCGGCGCCACTCGGGGTACGCCCTCAGGGCCGCCTGCACGGCGCGGTCGACGTCGGCGGGGCCGCCCATGGGGGTGCGCGCGAGCAGCTCGTTGCGGACCGGGTTGTGCACGTCGAACGTGGCCGTGGCCGCGGAGTCGACCCAGCGGCCTCCGACGTAGATCTGCAGCGTGCGGACGGCCGTGGCCGGGCCCGACACGGTGGCGGAATCACGGGGTGTGGACATGACGATCGCCTCTTCTGGGGGAAAGGTCGGCCGGCGAAGTCGGGCTCACGGGCACCGTGTCGTCCGGCGTCCCGTTGCGGGAGCCGTTCGCGCCATGCGCGCCCGGGGACCGATCGCCGGGAGGCGCGAGGACTGCGGATGAAGATGCGGCGAGCATACACCGGCCCGGGCCGCTCCCGGCCCGAAAAATCGCGGCGACGCCGAAGGACGAGAGCGGACCGGACCGCGCCTACAGGCGCACCCGCGCCCCCAGTCGCACGGCCTGGCTGAACGTGTAGTTGCTCAGCTCGCTCGTGACCGTGCCGACGGTCAGCTCGTAGTGCGACCAGCCGAGCCGCGCGCACGCGTCGCCCGTGAGCTCGACCGGGCCGCCCAGCGGCAGCGCGGCGCCGGCGCGCAGCTCGAGGCCGAACGTGTCGTACGGCTGGCTGCGCACGCTGCTGCCGGGCAGCTTGTGCGTGAAGTGCGCCTGGTTCATGAACACGCCGGGCCCCCACGAGAGGCCGCGCGTCCCCGGGTGGTGGAGGAAGTCGACCGCGCCCTCCCACACCTCGACGTTGTAGTCCTCGAAGTCGCTGATCGAGCCCGAGACGGTCTGGACCCAGTGGCCGCGGCCGTAGCCGACCGAGGGCGAGCACGTCCAGTGGTGGCTGTCGCCGATCGGCAGGTCCACCGAGAGCGAGGGCCCGATGATCGCCTGGCTCATGCCGCCGTAGAGGCCCGGGTAGGGCGTGGTGCCGCCGAGCAGGTGCACGCCCACGGCCACGCCGTCCGCGTCCCCGGCCTGGGCCCGGGCGGCAGGGGCGAGGGCGAGCAGCAACGCCACGGCGGGTACGATCGTCCTTCGCATCACGCGGCACCTCCTGGGGAATCCGCCGGGCCCATCCCGGATCGCACGAGCGTATCCGCTTCGCGACGGGCGGCACCAGCGCGGAATCGGCGGCCGTGCCGAACCCCGGGCGCACGAAACGGCGGACGGGCGCCGCCCGTCCGCCGCCTCTCTCCACTCGTGGCCGCCTCAGAAGCTGGCGTGCAGGCCCCCGCGGTAGCGGGACTGGAACGTCCACGCCGTGTACTTGTCCTCGGCGGTGGGGTTCTTCTGATCGTACGTCCGGATGCCGAAGATCTCGGAGTACTCGCCGAACACGCCGACCTTTCCGCTCACCGGGTACATGCCGCCGAAGTGGCCACCCGCGCCGAACATCTGGATGTTCTTGAGCTTGTCGTCGGGAAAGCCGGTCTGCTTGTCGGTGATCGTGGCGTTCTCGTAGTAGACCACCGGTCCGCAGTCGAAGTCGCAGCAGTCGTAGTAATGGTTCACCTGGATGTAGATCGCGTACGCGCTCGGATCGACCTCGTGCGTGAAGTTCACGCCGCCCGAGTACTCGTTCTTGATCATGCCCTTCGTGTACTCGGCGCCGATGGACCAGCCCATGTCCTTGCTGCCCGAGAACCTGCCGTTGAGCCTGTAGCCGAGCCCGAGCATCGAGCCCGCGTACATGGTGCTCCCGCTGCCCAGCTGCAGGTTGCCGCCCACGGCGTAGACGTCCTGGCTGTACTGCGAGCTGCCCGCCTGCGAGCCGCCCGCGGCGCCCGCGCCGCCCGCCGAGAGCGCGAGCAGCAGCGCCACCACCGTGCCCAACACCGGAACGCTGGTCCTTCGAGCCATGCGGAACCTCCTTGCGTTGCCCGGCCCAACGCCGGGCGTGCCGGGACGGTAGGCCAACCGGCGCGTGCGGCTCCACGGGAATCTGTCGCCGGGTCGCGCGCACGGCGGACGATGTTTCGCCCCGCGTTGCGCTTGGGCTAGAGTCCTCGCGTCCGATTCGCGCCCGATTCCCGGAGGCTTCCGCCCATGAACGGCCCCGCCGCGCCCGTCGCCAGCCCGTCGCGATTCGTGCCCTACATCGCCCCCGAGACCCGGCTGCGCGAGTTCACGTGGCGTGGCGTGCTCGTGGGCGCGCTGCTTGGCATGGTGTTCGGCGCCTCCTCGCTCTACCTGGTGCTGAAGGTGGGCCTCACGGTGAGCGCGTCCATCCCCGTCGCCGTGATCTCGATGACGCTGTTCAAGCTGCTGCGCGTCGTGGGCGTGAAGGACGCGACGATCCTCGAGAACAACATCGCGCAGACGGCGGGCTCGGCGGGCGAGTCGATCGCGTTCGGCGTGGGCGTCACCATGCCGGCGATCATGATCTTGGGCTTCGACCTCGAGCTGGCGCACGTGGCGCTCGTCGCCGTGCTGGGCAGCCTGCTGGGCATCCTCATGATGATCCCGCTGCGGCGGGCGCTCATCGTCGCGCAGCACGGCAGGCTCAAGTACCCCGAGGGCACCGCGTGCGCCGAGGTGCTCAAGGCGGGCGCCTCGGAGGAGTCGCGCGAGGCGAGCTCGCCCGAGGCGAAGGCCGAGGCGGCGGCGATGGGCGCGCACGGCGTCAGTGCGCGCACGATCTTCGCCGGCTTCGGCGTCGGGCTCGCGTACAAGACCGCGATGTCGGCGCTGCGCCTGTGGAAGGACACGCCCGAGAAGGTGTTCGGCAGGCCCTACGACTCGGCGTCGGTCTCGGCCGAGATCTCGCCCGAGCTGCTCGGCGTGGGCTACATCATCGGGCCCACGATCTCGGCGGTGATGTGCGCGGGCGGAGTGCTCGCCTACCTCGTGCTCATCCCCATGATCAAGTTCTTCGGCTCGCAGATCGCGGGTCCCCTGGCGCCCGGCACCGTGCCGATCGCGCAGATGAGCCCGAACCAGATCCGCGGCGCGTACGTGCTCTACATCGGCGCCGGCGCCGTCGCCGCGGGCGGCATCATCAGCCTCGCGCGCTCGATGCCCATCATCTGGCACGGCCTCAAGGAGGGCCTGCGCGACGTCGGGGGCTCGCGGGCGAACGGGCCCACGAGCCGCATCGACCACGACCTCGGGTCGAAATTCGTCTTCGGCGGCATCGGCCTGCTCGTGCTGGCGATCCTGCTGTCGCCGTCGCTGCACATGAACATCCTCGGCGCGCTGCTCATCGTCATCTTCGGGTTCCTGTTCGTCACGGTCTCGAGCCGGCTCACGGGCGAGATCGGCTCGTCGAGCAACCCCATCTCGGGCATGACCGTGGCGACGCTGCTGCTGACCTGCCTGATCTTCCTGCTGATCGGCTGGACGGGCGCGACGTGGTACGTCACCGCGCTCTCGGTGGGCGGAATCGTGTGCATCGCGGCCTCGAACGGCGGCTCGACGTCGCAGGACCTCAAGACCGGCTACCTCGTGGGCGCCACGCCGCGCTGGCAGCAGATCGCGATCCTGATCGGCGCGCTCCTCTCGGCGCTCGTCCTGGGGCCCATCCTGCTCAAGCTGAACGAGTCGGCCACGGTGTACGTGCCGATCCGCCAGGTCGTGCCTGCGGGGCTCCACGTCGACCCGGCGACGCTGGGCGCGCGCCGCGACCACGTGCGCGGCGCGCAGGCGGGCAGCGACACGCGCGAGTACCGCGTGTGGCAGAAGCGCGACGACGCGGGCGCGCCCGCGGGCCGCTACCTCGTGAACGACGCCGGGGAGGCCGTCTGGCTCGTGGACCCGGGTATCAACGGCGCGTTCAACAAGCGTCCCGACGGCTCGGAGGTGCACAAGTTCGACGCGCCCAAGGCGACGCTCATGAGCTACATCATCCGCGGCATCCTCGACCGGCACCTGCCGTGGGGGCTGGTGCTGTTCGGCGTCATGATCGCGGTCGTGCTCGAGCTCTCCGGCATCCCATCGCTGGCGTTCGCCGTGGGTGTCTACCTGCCGCTCTCGTCGAGCTCGCCGATCCTCGTCGGCGGCATGGTGCGCTGGCTCGTCGACCGCGCGCGGCGCCGCCAGCTCGCCCACAGGAACCTCAGCGAGGAGCAGCTCACCGCGGAGGGCGACAAGAGCCCGGGCGTGCTGATGGCGAGCGGCTACATCGCGGGCGGCGCGATCGCGGGCATCCTCATCGCGTTCCTCGCGGGCGCGATGGAGCGTCAGGACTCGGCGCTGCAGCACTGGGCCGAGACGATGAACCCGTTCTACGGAGGGCCCAGCGCCGACCTGCTCTCCGTGATCCCGTTCGCCGCGCTCACGCTGCTGCTGCTGCTCGTGGGCCGCGAGAAGCTGCTGCACGGCCGCGGCCGCGCGGCCTGAGCCGGGCTCGCGCCATCGCCTCTCAGTAGGCGGTGGCGTGCAGCGCGAGGCGGAACGTCTTCGTGTTCGTCTGCAGCCGCACGCCCTGCGTCGTGCGGCTCGGCCATCCGAACGCGTACGAGAGTCCGGCGCCGAGCCCGTGCTGGAACTCCCAGCCGCCGCCCACGAACAGGCCGCCGCCGAGCTGGCGCGTCGTGTGGGACTCCATCGGCGTCGCCCAGACCGCGACGCCGGCGCCGCTCGCGACGTAGAGCGACGGGAAGCCGTCGTGGAAGTAGTACGAGAGCGTCGCGGCGGCGAGGCCGTCGGACACCGTGACCTCGCGGCGGACCGGGTCGCTCGTGCGGAACCAGTCGACGAGCGGCTCGACGCTCAGGACGAGATGCTCGTCGAGGCCGTATCCGATGCGCAGCCCGGTGACGACGCCGTGCTCGTGCACCTCGCCCGAGCGTTCCGCGGGCAGGTCGGTGCCGGGGAACGTGAGCTGCTGCGTGAACGACGTCGTGCCCGCGCCCAGCGTGGCGCCGAGCACGAAGCCCTGGCGTCGGCCATCGAAGCCGTGCGCGGGCGTGACGGCACAGGCGAGGAGGAGCGACCCGAGCAGGATGGGCGCGAGTCCGCGCGGCAGGGCGGACCTCCTTTCGGAAACCACGCCGACGTTCCGGCGGGTCCCCGGGGGGCGTCAACGCGCGGCCTCCCCCCGGAGAAGCCGCGGGCCCGGGCGGCCAGCGCCCGGGCCCGTCGTCATCGCCGTCGCGTCAGGCGGCGTTCGGGCGATCGTGCGTCGCGACGATCTTCTCCATCGGACGGCTCATCAGGAACAGCACGATGCCCGCGCCGACCCCGATGACCGTCAGCATCAGGAAGAAGCGGTCCTTCGGCATCTTCTCGTAGAACGTGCCGAGGTAGCCCGTCATGTAGTTGCCGATGAAGTTCGCCAGGAACCACACGCCCATCATCATCGAGACGATGCGCGCGGGCGAGACCTTGGTCACGAACGACAGGCCGATGGGCGAGAGGTAGAGCTCGCCGACCGTGTAGACCGAGGTCGAGGCGATCAGCCACATGATGCTGCGCCGCGCGTCGGGCGCGATGCCCTTCGAGGCCAGGATCATGATGATGAAGCCCAGACCCAGCATGACGCAGCCCATCGCCATCTTCGTGAGGCTGGACGGTTCCTGGTTGCGCTTCGCCTGCAGCCCCCAGAAGCCGGTGAGCGCGGGCGTGAAGAACCAGATCATGAACGGATTGAAGGCCTGGTACCACGTCGAGGGGATCGTGAAGCCGAAGATGCTCGGCCAGCGCGTGTTCTGGTCGGCCCAGAGCTGCAGCGTGTTGCCCTGCTGCTCGTAGACCGCCCAGAACGCCGCGACGATGAAGCACGCGACGCAGATGGCGATCACGCGCGGGCGCTCGTCGCCGTGCAGGCGCGCGATCCCGACGACGATCGCGACCAGCGCGACGATCGCGAGCGCGAGCGGCACCTCGCGGGGCAGCGTGAACAGGAACAGGATGCCCAGGATCAGCAGCGGGACGCCGACGAGGAACGCGAGGACGCCCACGAGCGGCGCGGTCTTCGACTCGGTCGGCGGCGGCTCCACCGGCAGGTACTTCTGGAACGACAGGTAGGTGATCAGGCCGAGCACCATGCCGACGCCCGCCGCGGCGAAGCCCCAGTGCCAGTGCTGGACGCCGTTGATCGTCATCTGCCCGAGCGTGCCGGAGATGAGCGGGGCGATGAACGCGCCGACGTTGATGCCCACGTAGAAGATCGAGAACGCGGGGTCGCGCCGGCGGTCGCCGGGCGGGTACAGGCCGCCGACCTGGGTCGAGATGTTCGGCTTGAAGCAGCCGTTCCCGAGGATCAGGAACATGAGGGCGAAGAAGAACATGTTCTGCATCGCCATCAGGAAGTGCCCGATCGCCATGAGCACGCCGCCGACGATGACGGACTTGCGGCGGCCGAGGAGCCGGTCGGCGAGCAGCCCGCCGAAGAACGGCGTCAGGTAGACGAACCCCGTGTAGAGGCCGTAGACCCACGAGCCGAGCGGCTGCGGCGTCCAGGCGGTGTGGAAGCCGCTCTGGAACACGCGCGCGATGAAGTTGAACCCGAGCACCTGGCGGCCGACGTCGGGCCGGATGAAGAGGTGCTCGACCATGTACAGGGTGAGCAGCGAACGCATGCCGTAATAGCTCATGCGCTCCCACATCTCGGCGAAGAACAGCACGAACAGGCCGCGCGGATGGCCCATGAAGGTGCCTTCGGCGTGACGGGGCACGGCAACGGCGGCGGTCGCCATGTCGGGTTCCTCCAGTGTGGGCAACGGAGTACGACGATGCCGTGGCAGGATAGACGCCGGCGCCTTCCGCGGCTACGGCGATCTGTCCGGCGCGGGGAATCGCGCCCCGCGCGGCGCCCGGCCCCGCCGCGATGCGCGCCACCCGGCGCGGCTTGCCGCCCGCCTCGCCGTGCGTCTAGGGTGTTCGTCGGCCGCCCCCCCTCGCATCGCCGTCCCACTGGAAGAGAGCCGATCCCGCCATGAGCACGCCCTCGCTTCGCGCCTCCGCCCTCGAGCGCTTCCTGCGCTACGTCACGTACGACACGCAGTCCGATCCGGCCTCGCCGACCGTGCCGAGCACCGCCAGGCAGCTCGTGCTGCTCGACGTGCTCGTGGACGAGCTGCGCGCGCTCGGCATCGCGGATGCCGTGCGGGACGACCGCGGCATCGTCACTGCCACCATTCCCGCGACCTCGCGCAAGGCGAACGTCCCGGTCGTGGGCTTCGTCGCGCACGTCGACACGTCGCCCGAGCTGACCGGCGCCGGCGTGAAGCCGATCGTCCACCACTACGCGGGCGGCGACATCGTCCTGCCCGACGATCCGAGCGCGGTGCTGCGGCCCTCGGAGATCCCGGATCTCGCGGGCAAGGTGGGCGAGGACATCGTCACCGCGTCCGGCACGACGCTGCTGGGCGCCGACGACAAGTCGGGCGTCGCGGTGGCGATGGCCGTCGCCGAGCACCTCGTGAGGCACCCGGAGATCCCGCACGGCGCGGTGCGGCTCGCGTTCACGCCCGACGAGGAGATCGGGATGGGCGTGCACCACTTCGACGTCAAGCGCTTCGGCGCGTACTGCGCGTACACGCTCGATGGCGACGCGCTCGCGCGCATGAACGCCGAGACCTTCTCCGCGGACGCGGTGACGGTCGCGTTCACGGGCTTCAACACGCACCCCGGGCTCGCAACCGGCACCATGGTGAACTCGATCAAGGTCGCCGCGGACTTCATCTCGCGCCTGCCCAAGGACCGGCTGGGGCCGGAGACCACGGCCGACCGCGAGGGCTTCGTCCATCCCAACGACGTGGTCGCGACCGTCGAGCGCACCGAGGTCAAGTTCATCGTCCGCGACTTCCGCACCGCCGGCCTGGCCGAGAAGGCCAAGTTCCTCGAAGAGCTCGCGAAGCAGACGTGCGCCGCGTGGCCGGGCTCCAGCGCCGCGATCGAGGTGCGCGAGCAGTACCGCAACATGCGCGAGGTGCTCGACCGCTTCCCGCAGGTGGTCGAGAACGCGCGCGAGGCGATCCGGCGCGCCGGCCTCGAGCCGGTCGAGGTGCCGATCCGCGGCGGCACGGACGGCTCGATCCTGAGCGCGATGGGCCTGCCGACGCCGAACCTGTTCACGGGGCAGCACAACTTCCACTCGCGGCTCGAGTGGGTGTCGGCTCAGGACATGGAGAGGTCCGCCGAGGTCGTGCTCGAGCTGGTCAGGGTGTGGGAGGAACGGACGCCGGCTTGAGGCGACGGCTCCTGCCCCTGGCGGCCCTGTTGCTCGCGTTCGCCGCCGCGCGCGCGGGCGCGGCGCCGGCCTCCGATCCGCTCGAGCGGGCGCGGCTGCTGCACCGCGTCGCCGCGGAGCTGCTCGACGATCCGGCGATCGAGTCGCGCCAGCGCTGCCTGCGCGACCTCGAGGACGCGATCGCGCTGGACCCGGAGGGCCGCGCCGGCAACCACTGGCTGCTGATGGCGCGCCTGCGCGAGAGCGGCGGGCTCGACCGCGAGGCGCGCCGCTGCTTCCGCAACGCGTGCGTCCAGCGACCGGACGACCCCGAGACCTGGCTGGGCCTCGCGCGCACGTACCGGCGCGACTGGCTGCGCACGCTCGACGGCGACGCGCTGCGCCGCTCGGTCGCCGTGCTCGACACGGCGTCGCGCGTGCGGCCCGGCTCGAGCGCGGTGTGGCTGGCGCTGTGCCCGCTGCTCTACGAGCTGCACGACCTGCCACGCGCGGCGGAGGCGGCCGAGCGCGCGCTGCACGGCTACCCGCGCGTGCCGGAGGCCGTCCTGGCGGCGGCGCTCATGGCGTGGCGCACTGGCGCGCTCGAGCGCTCCGACAGCCTGTTCCGCGCGGCGCTGCCGCGGCTCGCGCCGGACCTGCGCGCGATGTTCGAGCACCCGGGGCGATTCACCGGGTCCGCGCCGCGCCGGCCTCCGGGGCTGCTCACGAGCACCGACGACGACGCGACTGACACGCTGGGCACGACGCCGAAGGGGCCGTGGGTGGACGATCCCGCGCACGACGCGCTGCCCGACCCCGACCCGACGACGCCCGAGAACGAGCTGCTGCTCGAGTACCGCGCGCGCGTCGCGCACGCGTACCTGCTGTTCAACGACCCGTCGCGCCCGGGCCTCGACGCGCGCGCCGAGACCTACATCCGGTACGGCCCGCCCGCGAAGGTGCTGCTCAACCCGCCCGGCGTGTCGCTCGTCTTCAAGCCCAATCCCAACGCGGGCGGGAATCCGCACAGCGGCAGCATGTCGGAGTACCCGCTCGATGCGCAGCTCTGGATCTACCCCGACCTGGGCATGAACATCCTGCTCAACGACCGCACGCTGACCGGGCACTACTCGACGCCGGCGCTGCGCGAGCCGTGGCCGAACTCGACGCCGAGCCCCGCGGCGCTGGCGAAGCGCGGCGACCTGCTCGCGACCGGCGGCGGCTTCGCGGTGTTCCCGACACTCCCGCCCACGGCGCAGCGGCTCGACGTGACCGGCACGTTCGCGGCGTTCGAGGGCGCCTCGCAGGCGCGGCTCTCGGCGTTCGCGCAGGCCGCGGGCGACTCGCTCGAGGCGCGCTGGGTGGTGACCGACGCCCGCGGCCGCGTGGTCGCGCGCGACCGGCACGCGATGGGCCGCTCGGTCTGCGATCCGGCGCTCCGCGCCGACGCGTTCGCGCTCGACCTGCCGCCGGGGCGGTACGACGTCACGGTGAGCGCTCGCGACGGGCACGGCCGCCGCGGCCTCGACCGGGGCGCGGTGACGCTGGGCCGGGTCGTCGACGCGCTCGCGATGAGCGACCTCGTGCTCTGCTGCGGCGAGCCCGCGCTGCTCGTGGACCGCGACGCGATCCGGCTCGAGCCGCTGGGCGGCACGACCGTGCGCGGCGGGGCGCCGCTCACGGTCTACTTCGAGATCTACCACCTCGCCGCCGGCGCCGACGGACTGTCGCGCTACACGTTCGACTACCGGGTCGAGCGGCTCGCGCTCGACGACAAGGGACGCCCGGTCGCGGCGCCCACGACGACCACGTGGGCCTCGCGCGAGGAGGTGTTCCGCGGGCGGGTCCGGCGCCAGTTCCTCAGCGTGCCGATGGCGACGCTCGGCGCGGGACGGTACCGGCTGGGCGTGACCGTGCACGACACGATCGCGGGCACGAGCGAGGCGGGCGCGGTGGAGTTCGTGCGGCCCTGATCGCTCGGCGGGCGTCGCGCCTGCCGGGCGGCGCCGTCAGGCCGCGAGGTCGAGGCGGACCGGACCCTCTTCGGCGTTGTACATGCGCAGCGCCTCGATGATGAGCCGGTCGAGGTCGAGGTCGAGCGCGATGTCCTCGTCCTGCGCGCGGATCCCGAGGTGGAACGAGAACACGCCCTCGCGCCAGAGCAGGATGCGGCAGAGGATGCGCTTCTGCACCTCCTGCACGGCCCAGCTCAGGCGCTCGGGCTTGAGCGCACCGCACTCGACGAGGAGCTGGCCGAGCCGCTTGCCGGGCGCGTCCTGCTGGAACGCCGCCGCGAACTCGGCGGCCTCGGGGCGGATGAGGCCGCCCTCGACGAGGATGTCGCCGATGCGCACGTGCAGGCCGGTCGTGCGCGCGATCGCCGAGCGGCCCTCGATGAGGAAGATCTCCGCGCACTCCCCCTGGCGCACGAATTTGAGGCAGCCCGTCGCCGCGGTCGACTGCAGGAGTCGCAGGACCTGAATGGGCATGAACTGGTCCAGGGTGCCGGAGAGCGTGAGCATGGGGAAGCCTCCGTGCGGGGGAATGGTCCTGATATCGGGACTTCCCGCGCCGGACTTGAGTCCCGCGAATGGCCCGCATCCGGCGCGGTCGCGGCGGTCGCGCCTGCCGCGGCCACGCGCCTCGAGGGGACGGGGGCGTTCGAGGGCCCGCGCTTTGACTATAGTGGGCATCCGATGGGATCGCGGACGTCGCGCAAGGCAGGCACGAAGCGGCGGGAGGCGCGCGCCGGGGGTGGCGGCGCGCTGCTCGCCGCGCTCGCGCCGGCGTGGCCGCCGATCGTGTGGGCGGTCGCGCTCGCGGCGATCGGCGCGCTGGCGCTGGCGCTGCGGCTCTCCTTCCAGGCGAAGGTGGCGGTGACGCCGCTCGCCGGGATCCTCACCGCGGACGCGCTCGTCTACTGGCGCTGGGCCGGGCACATCCTTCGCCACGGGATCGTGGGCCGGAACCTGTGGTTCTTCGGGCCGCTCTATCCCTACGTGCTGGCCGGCCTGAGGATGCTCGCGTCGGACTCGATCCCGACGATCCTCGCGACGCAGGCCGTCTGGGGCGCCGCCGCCGTCGTGCTGCTCGCGGACGCCGCGCGCCGGCTCACGCGTCCCCTCGTCGGCCTGCTCGCCGGCGTGGCCGTCGCGGCGTATCCCATGGCCGTCTTCTTCGACGACCTCGTGCTCATGGAATCGCTGCTGTTCTTCGCGCAGGCCCTGCTCCTCTGGTGGGTCGCGCGCACGGACTGGCCGCGGGCCCGGATCGCGGGCCCGCTCGTGCTGGGCGCCCTCGTGGGCGTGCTCGCGGAGGGGCGCGCGACCGCGGCG
>JBAIWU010000651.1:0-7541 GCA_037917155.1 Candidatus Eiseniibacteriota bacterium | reverse complement strand
CGGACGCCCTGTGCGCGGACCTGCGGCGGCTCCGCGGCGAGGCGGACGTGCTCGTGGCGAGCGTGCACTGGGGCTCGATGTACGTCGAGCACCCGCCCCGGCGCGTGGTCGAGCTGGCGAGCGCGCTCGCCGCGGCCGGCGCCGACCTCGTGCTCGGGCACCACCCGCACGTGCTGCAGGGCGTGCGGCGCGAGGGCCGGACGCTGACGCTCTTCAGCATGGGCGACGCCGCGTTCAACTGCCGCTCGGGCGAGCTCGACATCGAGTGGACCCGCGAGCTGCGCCGGCGCTCCGCGGCATTCGTCGCGCACCTCGCCGACGCGCCGGGCCTCGACGTGCACCCGCTCGTGCTGGACGACGACGGCGTGCCGCGGGCGGCCGACGCCGCCGAGGCCGAGGCGATCCGGGCGCGTCTCGAGGTGCTGAGCGCCGACTGGGAGGGCGCCGGGGCCCGCTTCGCCGACGAGGGCTCGGCCCGCCTCGTCCGCTACGAGCTGCACGCGCTCGGGGAGTACCTGCGGCGCGGGCGCATCGACCGCGTGCTGCGCCTGCTGCTCTCGGTGCGGCCCCGGCACCTCGCCTCGCTCTGGAGCGGGCTGCGCGGCCTGCTGCGCTGACGCATCGCGCGCGGGCGCCGGCGCGGCCGGGCGCCGCGCGGCGCGAGTTGCTAGACTGCGTCCATGCGATGGAACGCGTGCGCGGTCGTGGCGGTGGCGGCGGCGGTCGGGCTCGCGGCCGCGGGTTGCGCGCGGCACGAGGCGCCGGCGGCGGTCACGGTGCGCTGGGTCGCGGGCCACACGGCGCCGGCGTTCGATCCCGACGGGCCTCCCGATCCGCTGCGGATCTCGCTCGAGCGGCTGCTCAGCCGGGGCCTCGCGGAGCGCGACTCGAGCGGGCTCGTGCGCCTGGTGGCGGCCGAGAGCGCGTGGACCGCGCCCGACGGCCGCTCGCTCACGCTGCGGCTGCGCCCCGGGCTGCGCTTCACGGACGGCACGCCCGCGACGAGCGAGGACTTCCGCGCCGCGCTGCTGGCCGGGCTCGCGCGCGATGACCACGCCACGCGCGCCTGGCTGCTGGGCGCGGTCGCCGGCCTCGAGCGCGTGCGCGCCGGCCGGCCGCTGCCGCCGCTGGGGATCGAGGCGCCCGATCCCCGCACGCTCGTGCTGCGCCTGGCGCGGCCCGATCCCGAGCTGCTCGCGAAGCTCGCCTCGCCGGGCGTCGGCGCGCCGTTCCGGCGCCGCGCGGGCGCGTCGTGGTCCGGCGCCGTCGGCCTCGGGCCCTATCGGATCGCCGCCGAGGATCCGGGCCGCTCGCTCACGTTCGTGCGATCCGACTCGTGCGCGCCGCGGCGCGCGGCTGCGGACACGGTGCAGGTGCGCTTCGTCATCGGTGCGCCGCGCACGCGCCTGCTGCTGCGGCACGGGGCGCCCGACCTCGTCTGGCCGCTGCCGCCCGCGCTGGGGGCCGTGCCGCTGCCGGCGGGGTACGTCGTGCAGCGGCTCGAGGCCTGGCCGCCGCGCCGGCTCATGCTCGTGCTGCGCGCCGACGTGCCGCCCACCACGCGGCTCCCGGCCCGGCACGCGCTCGTGCACGCGCTCAACCGGGAGGCGCTGCTGGACGCGCTCGGCGAGCGGGCCGAGCCGAACGAGGAATGGCTCGAGGGCGCGGGGCCGTTCGACTTCCCGCGCCTCGACGCGTCCGAGGTGCGCGACTGGCTCGCGCGCGGCCGGCTGGGCGCCTCGTTCCACGTGGTGCTCGCGTACGACGCGGATGCGGCCGCGGCCGAGGTGGCGCGCGCGCTGCAGGGCCAGTGGGCCGCGCTCGGGCTCTACGCCGAGCTGCGCGCCCTGCGCGGCGCCGACGCGGTCGCCGAGCCGCTGCGGGCCGCGGCCGCGCAGGCGCAGCTCGTCGCCGTGCAGGCGCCGCTGCCCGGCGCGGCGGCGGAGCTCGCGACGCTCGTCATGCCGCTGCGCGGCCCCGCGGTGGGAGCGGTGCGCACGGGCTGGCGCACGCGCGAGTTCGACCCGTGGATCTCGCCCGGCGCGTCCGGGGCGTCGCTCGACGCCGCGGCCGCGCAGGCCCGGCTCGCCGAGGAGCGCGTCGCGGTGCCGCTGGCGCGCCTGCCCTGGGTGTGGGTGGCTCGCGCCGCGGCCGGACCGGTCGTGCGATTCGCACCCGCCTGCGGCCCCGAGCTCGCCCGCCCCTGACCCGGCGGGCGTTCCGGCCGCCAGCGGGCGCCCCGCCATCCTCGTGCCGAGACACCGGTTGCGGGGCGGGTCCGGACGGCGCCCGGGAGCGCGGTCGGCGCCCGCGCCGAAGGCGGCCGGGATGGTCCCCCTGAGTCGTTGACCCGGTGCTTCGGGGTTTCCTATCGTTATGGTCAGCGGGGGCCGACGGCCAGCACGTCACCCCCGACATCCCATTGTGGTCCTTGCCATTCCCGCGAGCCTGCGGGGACGGACCGCGGGTCATCCCGCTCGTTCGACCTGAGTCTCTGCCACTGACCTGAGGGGAATCCCCATGCGCTTGCGCTCGATGGCGGCGTTCGCCGTCCTCACGCTCGGTCTCGTCTCCGTCGCGAACGCGACGACGATCGATCGCCAGTTCGGATATGACACGGGCCGCCTGCGCGTGGGCGAGCGCCTCGGCTACACCGCGGTGGACCTGCCCGGCGCGCTGCGCGAGAGCCGGGCCGGCTACCCGGACCTGCCGTGGCTCTCCGAGCGCGTCGAGCTGCCGCCCGGAACGAAGGTGACGGCGGTCGAGGTCACCGACGTCGCGACGCGCGTGATCGCCCGCGGGGCGCACGTCGCGCCCGCGATCGTGCCCACGCCGGGCATCGGGCCGGTCGAGCGCTCGAAGCCCGACCCGGCCGTGTTCGCATCCGTTTCGCCGCAGGTGGCGGAGCTGGTGACGCTGGGCGCGCAGGGGGACATGCGCGGCCACAACGTGGCGATGCTGCGCGTGAGCCCGACGCAGTGGGACCCCGTGAGCGGCGAGGTGCGCGTCGTGACGCGCGTCTCGGTGCGGCTGACGCTCGACGCGGCCCCGGGCCCGGACCTCGTGCGCGAGCGCATCGTGCCCGCGTGGGAGGACGATGGGCTGCCGAGCGGCGTGCCGACGCGCGCGTTCGCGGCGACGCTGTCCTCGGCGCCGCTCAAGCGCAGCGTGTCCACGCCGTTCGCGGCGGAGCAGATCCCCTCGGTGCTGGGCAGCCCGGTCGAGTACGTGATCGTGACCAACGACGCGATGGCGCCCGTGTTCCAGCAGCTCGCCGACTGGAAGACCCAGACCGGCGTGCCGGCCGTCGTGCGCACGATGTCCTTCATCCGCGGGGCGTACCCGGCGGCGGCCGACGACGCCGAGCGCGTGCGGTTCTTCCTGCGCGACGCCTACACGCGCTGGGGCACGAAGTGGGCGCTGATCGGCGGCGACACCGACGTGATCCCGGTGCGCTACGGCACCACGACGTTCTACGGCGGCGAGAACATCGCGACCGACCTCTACTACAGCGCCCTCGACGGCAACTGGAACGCCGATGGCGACAGCCTGTGGGGCGAGGGTTACGTCAGCGCCAGCAATCCCGGCGACAACGCCGACCTCATGCCGGAGATCTTCGTGGGCCGGGCGCCCACCTCGACGCCCGAGGCGGCGCAGACGTTCGTGAACAAGACGCTGCAGTACGAGCGCACGCCGTTGGGGAACTACGAGGACGTGTGGATGTTCTTCGCCGAGGTGCTCTTCCCGCAGCCGTGGGTCCCCGGTGATGCGGTCTCGCTCGACGGCGCCTCGCTGGCCGAGTCGATGCTGCCGCTGACGGACGAGGTGCCGGCGCTGCACGTCGCCCGGCTCTACGAGAACTACACGGACACGACGTGGCGCCAGCCGGTCTATCCGGAGACGCGCGTCGCGACGCTCGACTCGATGAACCTCGGGCCCGGGCTCGTGCTGCACGTCGGGCACGGCTACCGCAACGTCATGGAGATGGGCGACGCGTCGATCACGAACTCGGACGTCTCGGCGCTCACCAACGGCAACCGCCTCTTCAACCTGTACTCCATCAACTGCACCTCGGCGGCCATCGACTTCCCGTGCATCGGCGAGGCGTTCCTCCAGAACCCGGGCGGCGGCGCGGTCACGAACGTGGGCTCGACGCGGTTCGACTTCCCGAGCACGGGCTCGGCGTACCAGTACGAGTTCTTCCGCTCGTTCATCGAGGACCACATCAGCGCGATCGGCGAGCTGCAGGCGAACGCCAAGATCGCGTGGATCCCGTACTCGGGATACGACGGCGTCAACCGCTGGACGCAGATGACGCTCATCCTGCTCGGCGATCCGCAGCTCAACATGTGGCTCGGCCGCCCGGGTGCGATGGCGGTGACGGCGCCCGCGGGCATGGCGCTCAGCGACACGCAGTTCACGGTGCACGTCACCTCATCGTCGCTGCCGCTGGCGGGCGCGCTCGTCACCGCGTACCGGCCGGGTGACGACTACGCGAGCGTGACGACCGACGTGAACGGGGACGCGGTGGTGCCGTTCCGCCCCGACTCGCTCGGCTCGATCAACCTGGCGGTCACGGCCTACAACACCGCGCCCTGGGTCGGCAGCGTGGCAATCACGGCGACGTCCGCGCCCGCGCTCGCCGAGGGCGCCGTCACCGTGGACGACACGCCTGCGAACGGCCGGGTCGGCGACGGCAGCGGCAGCGTGGACGCGGGCGAGACGGTCGACCTCGTCGTGCCCCTGAAGAACCAGGGCGGCTCCGGCGCCACGTCGGTCACGGCGACGCTCACGACCACGGACTCGCTCGTGAGCCTGGCCTCGTCGACCTCCGCCTACGGCTCCCTCGCCGCCGGCGCGACGGCGGCGCCCGCGACCCCGTTCCGGCTGGTCGTGCCCTACACCGTGCCCGACGAGCGCGAGGTGCCGTTCGTGATGACGGTCGCCGATGGCGCCGGCGACGTCTTCGAGGAGAAGTTCCAGGTGACGGTGCACGCGCCGTCGCTGCGCAGCTACTCGCACGGCGAGACGGAGACCGTGGGCAACGGCGACGGGCGCCCGCAGGTGGGCGAGGTCGTCAACTACTTCATCCGCCTGCGCAACACCGGCACCGGCACCGCGCACGGCACGTCCCTGCTCTTCCACTCGATCGACGGCAACGCGACCGTGACCGACAGCACGTCCTACATCGGCGACGTGGCGCCCGGCGCGGAGGTGTCCGGGGACGCTGTGACGTTCACGCCCAACGTGCTGTCGGCGAAATTCGAGGCCGTCATCAGCGACACCAACGGCGTGCTCGGCACCCAGCGCATCGACCTGATCGCGCCGGCGTTCCCCGCGCAGGTGAACGGGATCGGCTCGGCGTCCAGCATCGTGCTGACGTGGACGCACAACCTGTCACCGGACCTCCTCGGCTACAACATCTACCGCAGCAGCTCCGCGACCGGGCCGTTCACGAAGGCCAACCTGCTGCCGACGGGGCGCGCGTCCACGTACACGGACCCGGACTTGGCGGCGCTCACGCGCTACTACTACCAGGTGTCCGCGGTGGACTCGTCCGGCAACGAATCGGCGCTCTCGGCGGCCATCGGCGCCAGCACGAACCCGCCGTCGCACACGATCTTCCCGGTCCCGATGGGCCAGAACACGCCGGCTCCGGTGGCGCTGGAGTACGTGTGGTCTTCCACGCAGATGGACATCGCCGCGGGCTCGGACGTGCTCTACGTGCTGCACGCGGACGGTACGCCGGTGCGCGACGCGGACGGCGTGGGCACGACGCTCGGCGACTTCACGACGCGCGGCCACTACTACGCGTCGGGACCCTCGATCGCCACGCTCGATCCCGCGCAGGGCTGGTCCATCATCGGCGCGAGCTGGGACTCGTCCGCCGTCTACGTGTTCGACAAGAACGGCAACGTGCGGCCGGGCTGGCCCGTGAAGGCGAACGCGAACCTCTGGACGTCCGTCGCCTGCGGGGACGTCGACGGCGACGGCAAGATGGAGCTGTTCTTCGGCTCGAACGGCAACAATTTCTACGCCGTCCACGCCGACGGCAGCGAGCTGATCGACGGCGACAACAACCCGTCCACGCAGGGCGTCTTCAAGGTGCTGGGCGCCGGCTTCAACTACGGCTCGCCCGCGCTGGCCGACCTCGACGGCGACGGCCATCCCGAGATCATCTACGGCGGTTACGACGGCCGCCTCTACGTGTGGAGGGCGGACGGCTCGAACTTCCCCGGCTTCCCGCTTCAGCTCAGCGCACCGATCACGGCCTCGCCGGCCGTGGCCTATCTCGACGGGCCGGGCGACACCACGCCGGAGATCATCTTCGGCTGCACGAACGACTCGGTGTACGTGATCGAGCCCAACGGCCAGCCGCACCCGGGCTGGCCCATCTGGATGCGCACCGACGGCTCGTCCAAGACGCCCTCGCCCGCGATCGCGGACCTGGACGGCGACGGCTACCTCGACATCGTGTTCCAGGCCACGAATGGCTACGTCTACTGCCTCAACCGCAACGGGGTCGCGATCCCTCACATGTTCGGCCTGAAGTACAGCACCATGACGAGCGGCTCGTCGGAGTGCAGCCCCGTCGTGGCCGACCTCGACGGGGACGGCTGGAACGACGTGCTCGTGGGCGACGAGAACGGCGTGCTCACCGCGTTCTCCGGGGCGACGGGCGGCATCCTGCCGGGCTTCCCGATCCAGCTCGACGGCGAGGTCCGCGGCACGCCGGCGGTGGGGGACATCGATCACGACGGCAAGACGGAGATCGTGCTCGCGGGCTGGGACAAGAACCTCTACGTGTGGGACTACGACTTCCCGTTCCAGCCCAACGGCCAGGCGCCGTGGCCGCAGTTCCACCACGACGCGCGGCGCACCGGCTTCTACAACGCGCCGCTCTACGTCGGCGTCGACGATCCGGCCGGCGGCGGCGCGCCCGCGCGCACGCTCGAGTTCGCGCCGCCGGCGCCGAACCCGGCGAGGGCCGGCACGCGCATGTGGTTCGGCATTCCCTCGTCGCTCGCCGGCCAGCGCTACCAGCTCGCGATCTACGACCTGTCCGGCCGCCGCGTGCGGGTCGTGGACTCCGGCATCGCGAAGGCGGGCCGCTTCTCGCTGCAGTGGGACCTGCGCGACGAGAACCGCTCGCTCGTCGCGGGCGGCGTGTACTTCGCGCGCTTCGAGGTGGGCGGCGCGCGCTCGACGCGCAAGCTGGTCGTGCTGCAGTAGGATCCGTGTGGCGACGCGGGGCGGGCCTCGACGGGCCCGCCCCGCGCGCGTTCCGGCCGGCGCGTCAGCGTCGCACGAACACGCGCAGCGACGCCGGCCACCGCCGCGCGGGCGCGGCGCCGGACCGCAGCTCCGTCGTCGAGTCCTCGAGCCAGCGGAGCATCGTCGTGTCCATCCCGGCGCCGTACCAGCGCTGATCGCCATCCACGAGGAAGGCGCGCAGCGACGTGTCGGCCTGCAGCGCCGCGCGCCGCCGGGGCGTCCACGGCAGGTAGGGCGAGCTCCAGTACGTGCCGGTGCGGACGTGG
>JBAIWU010000650.1:0-9797 GCA_037917155.1 Candidatus Eiseniibacteriota bacterium | reverse complement strand
CGCGCTGCTGCACGACGCGGTCGAGGTGCCCAAGGACTCGCCCGAGCGCGCGCGGGCGAGCGAGCGGGCCGCGGACCATGCGCGGGTCCGGCTCGAGGCGCTGGGCTTCGTGCCGGCGGCGGTCGAGCGCGTCGCGGCGGCGATCCGCGACCACAGCTTCAGCCGCGGCGCCGTGCCCGAGGGACCGCTCGGTGAGGCGCTGCAGGACGCCGACCGCCTCGAGGCCCTCGGCGCGATCGGCCTGCTGCGCTGCGTCGCGACGGGCGTGCGGCTGGGCGGGACGTGGTTCGACGCCGAGGACCCCTGGGCGCGTGCGCGGCCGCTCGACGACAGGCGCTTCTCGGTGGACCACTTCTTCACCAAGCTGCTGAGCCTGCCCGCGACCATGCGCACCGCCGCGGGGCGCGCCGAAGCGGGACGCCGCGCGGCGTTCCTGCGCGCGTTCCTCGACCGGCTCGGCGAGGAGCTGGGCGTGCCGGCGCCCGGCGATGACGAGGACGCGCGCCGGGGGACGCGGGAGGGGTGCTAGAGTCGCAACCGGTGGAAGGACGCGCGACATCGGCACCGCTCGTGCCCCGCGGCCCGGGATCGGGCGTATGGCGTCCATGCACCGGGGGTGTGAGTCGCCATGACGAAGTCCACGCTCGAGGTCATGAGCCTGGTGTCGGCCGGAGCGACGCTGGGCACCGGAATCCTCGCGGGGGCGGCCCACGCGGGGAACCGCGAGAACGACTACCACCTGCCGTACGCGCTCACGTGCTTCGCGGGAACCATCGTGTTCGTTGCGCTCGCGGCGCTCCACGGCGCGACGACGTTCGAGGCTGCGCGCGCCGCGCTCCACTGGCACGTCGCGGGCACGCTGGTGCTGATGCCCGCGGGCGTCTGGCTCTTCTCGCGCTTCGCCCGCCACCGGATGGGGCGCAGCGAGACCACGATCGTGCTGGCGGGCACGGCCGCGCTGCTCCTCGCCAACGCGCTCTCGCCCGCGAGCCTGCGATTCGCGTCGCTTCGCGCCGCGCCCGCGGGTGCGCTCCTGCCCCTCACGGGCAGCCCGGGATGGCCGACGGCGATCCTCCACGCCTGGGTGCTCGTGCCCATCGGGCTGATGGCCGCGAGCGCGTGGCGGATCGCGCGGCGGGGCGATCCGCTCCTGGGCGCCGCGGCGTGGTCGAGCGTGCTGAGCCTGTTCGTGGCGAACGCGATCGGCGCGCGCTCGGACGTCACCGGAGGGCGGGCGCCGTACGTGGGCGGGCCCGCCGTGGCCCTGTTCGTGATCGCGCTGCTGGGCCTGGCGATGGGAATCGCGCAGCGGCGCCAGCGGGTGGCGCTCGTCGCCCATGCCGAGGAGCTGGGCACGGCGAACGCGCGCCTGCGCGAGGAGATGGAACGCCGCGCACGGCTCGAGCAGCAGCTCGCCGAGAACCAGCGCCTCGAGGCGCTGGGCCGCATGGCGGCGGGCGTGGCGCACGACTTCAACAACGTGCTCACCGTGGCCGGCGGCCACGCCGCGCTCGTGCGCGATCGCCTCGCGGGCGGAAGCGACGAGCGCCGGAGCGTGGAGCAGGTCGTGGGCGCGGTGGACCGGGGCGCGAGCCTCGTGCGGCAGCTGCTCGCGTTCGCGTGCCGGCAGGAGCTGGCGCCGGTGCCGTTCGACGCCGACCGCGCGCTGGAGGACATGCGGCCGTTGATCGGCTCGCTCGTGGGCACGGGCGGCATCCGGGTCGTGATCGCGCCGGGGGCCGGCGGCCACGAGATCCTCGCGGACGCGTCACAGTTCGGGCAGGTGGTCATGAACCTCGCGGTCAACGCCCGCGACGCGATGCCCGCCGGCGGGCAGCTCACGATCGGCACCCGGTGGGTCGTGGGCGAGAGCGCCGCCGCGTGCGCCTGCGACGGCAGCGTCCCGGGCGGGCACCTCCTGATCACGGTCGCCGACACCGGCACGGGGATCGACCCGGACGTCCTGCCGCGGATCTTCGAACCGTTCTTCACGACCAAGCCGAGCGGCGCGGGCACCGGGCTCGGGCTCGTCACGGTGCACGGGATCGTGCGCCAGAGCGGCGGCCACATCGCGGTCGAGAGCCGCCCCGGCGAAGGCACGACGTTCCGCATCTGCTGGCCCGGGGCGCCCGCGGGCGGGCCCGCCGCTGCGCCGGTCCGGCCCGTGTCAAGCGCCGACCGGCGCGCCTCAGCCCGCCCCGGGCGCGGCCCGGCGTCGCAGGAAGGCGTTGAGCGGCGGCGCGTGCGCATGGCAGACTCGCCGCCCACGTGACCCCGCTCCTGCGATCCCTGCTGCGCGCCCCGCGCGCGATGCGAGCCGCGCTGCTGCTCGCCGTGCTCGTGCTCGGCGCGTCGTTGCACGGGCTGCATCACCTGCAGGACCCCGCCTGCGCCGACGGCATCGACCACGGCCATGCCTGCGCCGTCTGCGCCGGCCTGCACGCCTCGACGCTGGTCGCGCCGACGGTCACCGCGCCCGCGCCGCAGCCGCGCGCGTGGACGCAGCCGGCGGCGCCCGTCGCCGTCACGCCGGCCGCGCGCGCACTGCGCGCCGCCACGCCGCGCGCGCCTCCCGCGAGCTGAAGCCCCGGGCGCCCCGCGCCCCGCCGCTTCACCCGTCTCGCGCCTCCGGCCCCCGCGCCGGAAGCCGCATGTCCGTTCCACGGGAGGATCTCCATGCGAGCGTCATCGCTGCTCGCGGGCGCCACGGCGCTGTGCGCCGTCCTCGCGCTCGCCACGTCCACACGCGCGGGCGTCGTGAACCCGAACATCTCGCTCATCGGCCAGCCGGTGCTGCGCTGGACCGACGCACCCGGCGACCCGGCGCGCGAGCGCTTCGTGCTCGATGCGGGCGAGACCGAGCTCATGCTGGATTCGTACCTGAACCCGTACGCGTACGGCACCGCCGTGCTCTCGTTCTCCGACGGCGCGGTGGACGTCGAGGAGGCGTTCTTCCAGATCCTGCGCGGCCTGCCGGCGGGGCTGGGGATCAAGGGCGGCAAGTACCGCGTCGGCTTCGGCAAGCTCAACCCGGCCCACCCGCACACGTACCCGTTCGCCGACCGCCCGCACGTGCTGGCGGCGTACCTGCCGGGCAGCGACTCGTTCGACGACACGGGCCTGCAGGTCTCGGAGCAGCTCGCGCTGCCCCACGACGTCGCGCTCACGGCGTCGGCGGACTGGCTGCAGGGCGACTCGTTCCGCGTGCCGCGCGCGAGCACCGGCCTCGCCAACGACCCGCTCGTCACGGCGGGCGCGGGCCGCGACGGCGACCGCGCGCTCGAGCCGCGGCCCGCCGGCCTGGCGCGTCTCTCGGCGTTCGTCCCGATCGGCGACCGCTCCGGGCTCGAGCTGGGCAGCTCGTACCCGCAGGGCACGAACAACGTCGCCGCGGCGACGCGCACCTCCGTGCTCGGCGGCGACGCCAAGCTCAAGTACTGGACCAGCGCGAACGCATACGTGCTCGTGCAGGCGGAGGCGCTCGCGCTCGATCGCGAGCAGGCGGGCTGGGACGGCGCGGCCGCGGCCTACACGCGGACGACAGTGCGGCCCTCCGGCGGCTACGCCTTCGTCGACATGAACTTCAACCCGCGCTACGACGCGGGCGCGTCGTTCGAGCGCTTCCAGGACCCGGCCGCGGGCGGCGCGAACGCGTCGGCCGTGGGCGCGTTCGCGGGCCTTGCGCTCATGGAGGAGACCACGTCCTTCCGGCTCGGCTGGGAGCGCTACCTGCCCGCGCACGCCGCGGGCGTCCCGGCGCCCGACGCCGTCAACACCGTCACCGTCCGCGTGCTCTGGTCGATGGGCCCCCACAAGGCCCACCAGTTCTAGGAGGCTCACCGTGTCCCGACGTGCATTCCCCGCGGCGCTGGCCCTCGCCGCGTTGCTGCTTCCCGCCGCGGCGCTCGCGAAGGTCCGCGTCGCCGCCTCGACCACCGACCTCGCCTCGATCGCGAACTCGGTCGGCGGCGAGCAGGTCGAGGTCTTCTCGATCGCCAAGCCGAACGCCGACCCGCACCGCATCGAGGCGCTGCCCTCGTACATGGTGAAGGTCTCGCGCGCGCAGGTGTTCCTCGAGGTGGGCCTGCAGCTCGACCAGTGGGCCGACGCGATCATCGACGGATCGCGCAACGACAAGGTGCTGAAGGTCGACTGCTCGCAGGGCGTCAACGTGCTCGAGAAGCCCGCGAAGGTCGACGCCTCGATGGGCGACGTCCACCCCAACGGCAACCCGCACTACTGGCTCGACCCGCGCAACGGCGCGATCGCGGCCCGCAACATCGCCGAGGGCCTGGCGCGCGTCGACCCCGCGCACGCCGCGGAGTTCCGCGCCCGCGCGGAGGCGTTCGGCAAGGACTGCGACGCGGCCTACGAGCGCGGCAAGGCGGTCGCCGCGAAGCTGCCGGGCCGGGCGATCTTCACCTACCACCGCTCGTGGCCGTACTTCGCCGACGCATTCGGGCTCGAGGTCGTCGACACCGTGGAGCCGGTGCCCGGCATCCCGCCCACGGCGCGGCACCTGAGCGACCTCGTGCAGGTCGCGAAGGCGCGCAAGGTCGCGCTGCTGCTGCAGGAGCCGTACTTCTCCCAGGACGGGGGGCAATTCCTCGCGCGGCAGGCCGGCGTGCGCGTCGTGACCGCGTCCTCGGCGTGCGACGCCGACGCGGCGGGCAGCTACCTCGCGCACTTCGACGCGCTGTTCCGCCTGCTCGAGGGAGGGGCCACGAGATGATGGACGCCCTGCGCCTGCCGTTCTTCCAGACCGCCGCGCTGGCCGCGCTCGTGCTCGCCGGCATCCACGCCTACCTCGGCTTCCACATCGTGCGCCGCGGCGTGCTGTTCGTGGACCTCGCGCTCGCGCAGATGGCCGCGCTCGGCGTCGCGCTCGGGCTCATGCTGGGGCGCGAGCCCGACGACGCCGTCTCGTACGTGCTCGCGCTCGGCATGACGTTCGTGGGCGCGGCGCTGTTCGCGTGGCTGCGCGGTCGCTCGAAGCAGGTGCCTCTCGAGGCCTTCATCGGCATCGTGTTCGCGACCGCGCAGGCGGCCGTGTTCCTGCTGCTCGAGAAGAACCCCTCGGGCGCCGAGCACCTCAAGGAGACGCTCGTGGGCTCCCTGTTCACCGTGGACCCGAAGCGCGTGCTCGCGATCGCGGGGCTCTACGCGGGCGTGGGGCTCGTGCACGTCGTCCTGCGCCGGCCGTTCTTCGAGATCACGAACGACGGCCACGGCGCCGACCGCAGCGCGCGCGTGTTCGGCTGGGACTTCCTCTTCTACGCGACGTTCGGCCTCGTCGTCACGTCGGCGGTGCAGATCGCGGGCGTGCTGCTCGTGTTCGGCTTCCTCGTGATCCCGGCGGTCGCCGGCCTCATGGCCTCGGGCCGCACCGGCATCGCGCTCGCGATCGGGTGGGTGTTCGGCTTCACGGCCAGCGTCGTCGGCCTGCTGGGCGCGGTGACGCTCGACCTGCCCGCGGCGCCCAGCATCCTCGTCACGCTGACCGCGCTGCTCGTCGTGCACGCGGTCCTGGTGGCGGCGTGGAAGCGCTGGCGGGCAGGCGCCGCGACGGGATGACCCTTGTTTCGTGTCCGGTGGGGCGATTAGCATTATGAAATCGCGCCCGTTGGCGCGTGCATCCCCGCCTCGGAGGCCGCCATGGGCACCATTCGAGCCTGCGCTCCACTGCTCGTCTTCGCCCTGCTGACCCTGGCCGCAGCGGCCCGGGCGGCATGTCCCTACGCGTCCACGATCAGGATGTGCGCACTGCCCCCATCGACCTCGTATCGCGACTCGGTCTACACGAGCACGGCGCCGTCGCTGACGATCAGCGGGACCTGCACCGCGTGCACGGGGTCGATCACCTGCGAGGGCTTCCCCCTGGGACCAGTGGAAACCGTCGAGTACGACATTCCGACGGGTCTCGTGTACGCGAACGTCCAGGTGCGGGACACCCCGGCCAATACGGTGGCGGTCACGGCGGACGACCAGTACTGGATCATCGGCCCGACCACGGGGTCGGCGATGTCCTGCACGGCGCAGTTCGCGGTGAGCGGCTACGGCTATTACCGTTGCAGCGGCGCGACCTCGATCACCGTCCAGGGGCAGACGGCCTCGGCCTCGTTCTACAACGATGGCTCGACCGGCCCCCCCAACGCCACGCCGCCGCTCTCGGGCGTGCTCTCGCTGCCGGTGATCGCGGCCGTCGGGGCCCCGTTCGAGGTGAAGCTCTCGGGCACGATCAACCCGATCAACAGCTCTAGCGTCTACGTGAGAGGCACGCTCTCGTTCGCCGGCCTGCCCGCCGGGTACGCCGTGGTCTCGTGCAACGGTTTCGGCGGGGGCGCGACGAGCGTCCGGCCCCGCACGTGGGGCAGCCTGAAGAGCGTCTATCGTTGATCGTGGGGTGGCCGGCGCCCGCCTGCTGCGCGGGGGGCTCGCGCCCGGCGCGGCGCCCCCCGCCCCGATCGCGCGAACGCAGGAGCGACTCCGCGCGCCACGCCGCGCCCTTCCGCCAGATTGCCGTGGCATGCCGCGTCGCTGCGGGAGCAGGATCCACTCACGGACGTTGGTCGCAGCCGGCCGCGAGCGGAGTACACATCGCGCGGAGGTGTTGCATGAGGATCCGTCCTGCGTCCCCGGCCGTCACCTGTCTCGTCCTCGCCATCGGCGTGCTGGCCTCGTCGCCGTGGCATCCCGCCCGGGCCGCCGGGAGCACCAACGGCATCGCCGGCAGCATGCCGGCGTACTACGACCACCGGCAGTTCACGATCAACTTCAAGCAGTTCGACGTCTCGCAGGACGTCCTGCTGGCGAAGAACAACCAGCAGAACACGATCTGGCAGTCCGATCCCGGACTGCCCGGTGGGCAGCCGTTCATCTCGGTGATCAACGCGATCCCCGGCGATGGCATGAACCCGCTCTGGGCGGAGGTGCAGATCACGTTCACGGCGGGCCACACGCCGCGGCAGCTCTACTCGGACGACGAGGTCAACGCGGCCGCCGCGAGCGGCGAGATCACGCTCACGCCGACGAACGAGATGTACCGCTGCTCCGTGATCGGTCCGCCGCCTCCCGCGGCCGCTTCGACGCCCCGCGCCTCGGCGCAGGTGAACGTGCGCGTGAACGCCGCGACGACGGCCGCGGGCGGCCTCGCGCCCTCCACGAGCTGGGGCCGTCTCAAGGCCGCGTACCGCTGACCGCCGCGCGCGACGGACGCCGCCCCGCACGCCGCGCGGGGCGGCGTCGCGCTTGCGGGCCCTGGGCCCGGGCGTAGACTGCCGCGCAGCCGGCCGCCCCCCGATGCGCGCGTCGCCGGCGGCGATCACACGGGAGGCCCGCCATGGCCCGCAGGCTCGACCTCGACTCGCGCACGCTGCTCGACGCCCTGATCCGCGACACGCGGCACGCGTGCGCGGACGACCACAAGGGCCCGGCGAATCCCGAAGGCCCCGGCGCCATCCGGCGCGCGATCGCCTCGGGCGAGCCCCGCCTGCCCGGGGCGCAGGTCGCCGCCGTCGCGGCGCCGCTGCTGGCCTGGGTCGACGAGCAGGCGAAGGACCCGCGCGCGTTCGCGGACTTCCTCGCGGGCAGCCTCGACGGCGACACGGGCGCGTTCTTCGACCTCGTGCAGGCTCTCGCGCAGCGCGGCCGCCCCTACGAGCCCGAGGCGACGGACGCGTTCGAGGAGCTGGTGAGCGACCTCTACGACGGCTTCCTCTCGGCGCAGGATCGCCGTGGCGTGACCGCGAAGCCGGACAGCCCGCTGCCGCCGCTCGTGCGCTGGGGCAATCCCGCCGACGGCCCCTACACCTGGCCCGTCGAATCGCTCGCGCTCTTCGGCGTCGGCACAGGCGTCGTGAACCTGCCGCCGGCGTACGCCGCCGGCGGCCTCGCCGCGTGGGCGTCGCTCGGCCACGAGACATGCGGGCACGACGTCCTGAACGGCTTCCCCGAGCTGCTGCCGGCGCTGCGGCGCGCGGTCTCGCAGGCGCTCGAGGGCGCCGGCGTCGGCGACCGGCTCGTCGAGCACTGGATGCGCTGCTTCGAGGAGGCGGCGTCGGACGTGATGGGCGTGCTCAACCTCGGGCCGACCGCGGCGCTGGCCGACGCGGCGTTCCTGCTCGGCTGGAACCAGGCGTGCGGCTTCGACGGCCTCGGCACGGTCGAGGACGCGGAGGACGAGCACCCGATCGACCTGCTGCGCGTGCAGCTCGGCGCCTCGGTCACGCGCGGCCTGCGCTTCGCGGGCGCCGACGAGTGGGCGGCCGCGGTCGAGTGGCACGCTCGCCGGCACACGCCGACGGCGGCCCTGCGGCTCGGGCACCGCTCGGTCGCGTTCGCCGAGGGGCGCGCGTCGGCGGCCGTGTTCGCACGCGCCATGACCGGCACGCGCCTGAAGGAGCTCGACAACATGTCGCTGGGGGAGATCCAGAACTGGCGCGACGCCGACCAGGACCTCGCGGTGCACCTCGCGCGCGGGCTCGGCGCGGCCGGCCCCGCGCGCCGGGGCGTGCCCGCGGGCGGCGGCGTCTACGCCGCGCACGTGCTCGCCGGGGCGCTCATGGCGGCGATGGAAGCGCCGCAGCCCGAGCCCGGGCGGATGCGCGTCGTCTTCGCGCGCTTCCGCGCGACGCTGGCGCGACTGAACCGGCACAACCCCGCGTGGAAGCCCGGCGCCATGCTCCGGCATCGCAGCGACATCGTGCGCCGCGTGCTGACGCACGGTCCGCGCCAGCGGCACCGTCGCTGAGGAACGACCGGGCGCGCACGGCCGCGCGTCCGCGGAACCGGGTCGCTCCTAGCTCTCGCCCACCCGAACGAGGTTGAAGAACTCCTCGTTCGTCTTCGTGCGGCTCAGGCGGTCGATGAGCTTGAGCATGGCCTCCTGCGGCGGCATCTGCACGAGGATGCGGCGCAGCGCCTGGAAGATCGTGATCATGCCGGGATCGATCAGCTTCTCCTCCTTGCGCGTGCCGCTCTTGGCGATGTCGATGGCCGGGTAGATGCGGCGCTCGGCCAGCTCGCGCGAGAGGAAGATCTCGCTGTTGCCGGTGCCCTTGAACTCCTCGAAGATCACCTGGTCCATGCGCGAGCCGGTGTCGATCAGCGCGGTGCCGATGATCGTGAGCGAGCCGCCGTCCTCGATCTTGCGCGCGGCGCCGAAGATCTGGCGCGGGGCCTGCATCGCGTTCGAGTCGAGGCCGCCCGACATCGTGCGGCCGCCGTTGCCCGAGGCGGCGTTGTAGGCGCGCGCGAGGCGGGTGATCGAGTCGAGCAGCAGCAGCACGTCCTTCCCCTCGATCACCTGCTGCGCCACCATCTCCATGGCGCGCTCGGCGGTCTCGATGTGCTCGCCGATCGTCATGTCGCTCGAGGCCGCGATCACCTCGGCGGGCGTGTTGCGGCGGAAGTCGGTGACCTCCTCCGGGCGCTCGTCGACGAGCAGCGCGTAGATCTTGACGTCGGGATGGTTGGCGGCGACCGACGCGGCGATCGCCTGCAGGATGCGCGTCTTGCCGGCCTTGGGCGGCGACACGAGCAGGCAGCGCTGGCCGCGGCCGATGGGGGCGATGACGTCGATGGCGCGGCCGGTGATGCGATCGCCGTAGGGGGGGTTGCCGACGCCGGGGGGCAGCTCGAGGACCAGCCGCTCGGTCGGGTCGAGCGCGGCGCCCCGCTGCTGCATGTCCTTGAGGATCTCGAGCCCGCCGCGGCGCTGCGGCCGGCGCTCTCCGCCTCCTCCGCCTCCTCCGCCTCCTCCTCCGCGACGCCTGCGGCGTCCGCGCCCGCCGCCGTTC
>JBAIWU010000649.1:0-2365 GCA_037917155.1 Candidatus Eiseniibacteriota bacterium | reverse complement strand
CCGCGTGGCGCCGGGCGTCGTGGCGGTGGTCACCGCCGCGGACGTGCCGGGCGACCGCTGGAACGGGCTCATCCACGCGGACTGGCCCGTGCTCGTGGCCGAGGGCGAGGAAGTGCGCTGCGTCGGCGACGTGCTCGCCGCCGTCGCCGCCGACTCCGAGGTCGCCGCCCGCGAGGCCGCGGCACTCGTCGACGTGACGTACGAGCCGCTGCCCGCCGTCCTCGACCCCGACGACGCGCTCGCGCCCGACGCGCCGCGCGTGAACCCGCGCCACGAGAACCTGCTCTCGCTCTCGGTCATCCGCCGCGGCGACGCCGCCGGCGTGCTCGCCGCGAGCGCGCACGTCGTCACGGGCACGTGGCGCACGCAGCGGATCGAGCACCTGTTCCTCGAGCCCGAGAGCGCGCTCGCCGAGCCCACCGCCGAGGGCGGACTGCACCTGTGGACGCAGGGCCAGGGTCTCTTCGACGACCGCCGCGCGTGCGCGCGCATCCTCGGGATGCCCGAGGAGAAGGTCTTCGCCGAGCTCGTACCGAACGGCGGCGCGTTCGGCGGCAAGGAGGACCTCAGCGTCCAGGGCCAGTGCGCGCTGCTCGCGTGGGTCACACGCCGCCCGGTCAAGCTGACGCTCTCGCGCAGGGAGTCCATCCGCATCCACCCCAAGCGCCACCCGGTCCGCGTCGAGCTCGAGGCCGGCTGCGATGCGAACGGCCGGCTCACGGCGGTGCGCGTGCGCATGCAGGGGGACTCGGGCGCGTACGCCTCCGTCGGAATGAAGGTGCTCGAGCGCGCCGCCGGCCACGCGTGCGGGCCCTACAAGGTCCCCAACGTCGACGTGGAGTCGCGCGCCGTGTACACGAACAACCCGCCGTGCGGCGCCATGCGCGGCTTCGGGGTGCCGCAGGCCGCGTTCGCGCTCGAGGGCGCGCTCGACCAGCTCGCCGAGAAGTGCGGGCTCGACCGCTGGGAGATCCGCTGGCGGAACGCCGTCGCCGTGGGCGACGTGCTGCCGAACGGCCAGCCGGTCGAGAAGTCGTGCGGGCTGCGCGAGACGCTCGCCGCGGTGCGCGACCGCTGGCGCGCGTGGACCGCCGAGGGGCGCGCCGTGGGCATCGCCTGCGGGTTCAAGAACTCCGGCCTCGGCAACGGCGTCGGCGAGTGGGGCAAGGCGCGGCTCGTGGTCGAGCGCGACGGCACCGTGACGCTGTACAACGCCTACACCGAGATGGGCCAGGGCCTGTTCACCGTGCTCGCGCAGTTCGCGGCGGAGGTGACCGGCCTGCCCGCGCACGTGTTCCGTCCGCGTGTGGACGCGACGTTCGCGCTCGACTGCGGGCAGACCACGGGCTCGCGCGCGACGCTGTTCGCCGGCAACGCGGTCACGTCCGCCGCGCGCAAGCTCCGCGCGGCGCTGGACGCGGGCGGCACGCTCGCATCGCTCGCCGGGCAGGTCTTCGGCGCCGACGTGGTCGTCGAGGACACGACGAAGCTGGGGGCGCCGGGCCCCGTCAAGACGCACACGAGCTACGGCTACGCGACGCAGGTCGTGCTGCTCGACGCGGCGGGCCGCCTCGAGCGCGTGCTCGCCGCGCACGACGTGGGCCGCGCGGTGAACCCGCGGCTGTGCGAGGGACAGATCGAGGGCGCGATCCACATGGGGCTCGGCTACGCGCTCACCGAGGAGCTGCCCTGCGCCGGCGGCATGCCGGTCACGACGTCGCTCTACCAGCTCGGCGCGCTGCGCGCGAAGGACATGCCCGCGGTCGAGGTGACGCTCGTCGAGGCCCCCGAGCCCGAGGGCCCGTTCGGCGCGAAGGGCATCGGCGAGCTGGGGCTCGTCCCCACGGCGGCGGCGGTCGCGGGCGCGCTGGCGGCGTTCGACGGCGTCCGCCGCACCGCGCTGCCCATGAAGGACTCGCCCGCCGCGAAGGCGCTCACGGTGGGACGCATCCGCACGAAGGCCCCCAGGGAGAGCTGGCGATGATCCGCCCCGGCTTCGTCAACGCGCACACCCACCTCTACAGCGCGCTCGCGCCGCTGGGCATGCCGAAGCCCGCGCGCGCGCCCGCGCACTTCGTCGAGATCCTCGAGGCCGTCTGGTGGCGCCTCGACCGCGCGCTCGACGAGCGCGCGCTGCGCGCCGCCGCCCGCCTGTACGTGGCCGAGGCGCTGCTGCGCGGCACGACCGCGCTCGTCGACCACCACGAGTCGCCCTCGTTCATCGAGGGCTCGCTCGACGTGCTGGCCGACGCCTGCGACGAGTTCGGCATCCGCGCCGTGCTCTGCTTCGGCGCCACCGACCGCAACGGCGGGCACGAGGAAGGGCGCCGCGGGCTCGCCGAGTGCCGGCGCTTCATTCGCGGGA
>JBAIWU010000648.1:0-5269 GCA_037917155.1 Candidatus Eiseniibacteriota bacterium | reverse complement strand
GGGGGCGTCGCGGGCGCGCTTGAAGCAGGCGCCGCGGGCGTCGCGCCCGGGGCATCGGCTCGCGGCTCGTTCGAGCGGCCTTCGGCAGAGGCCTCGTGCGCGCCGGACGGCAGCTCAGAGTGGCTGTCCGGCGGGTCCTCGCGCGGCGCGTCCGGATCGCGCTCAGTCATGGGAGCCTTCCCGGAGTCGCGCCGACCAGCCGGTCACCATCGAGCGGAACGTATCCCAGCCGTCCGCGATGACCAGCAGCACGTGCGGCACGAGGAACGAGACCAGCAGCAGCATCCCCAGGAAGTGCACGACGCGCGCGACGTCGTAGCCGCCGAACGCGCGCTCGAGCCAGCCGAGCTGCGAGGGCTTGTGCATGGCCCACCCGGACAGGACCATGAGCGCCCCTGCCAGCGGCATCACGACGTACGCCGAGCGCTGGAGCGCGTTGTAGCGCGAGCGCGTCGCCGGGTGCGGCCACGGGCGGCGGCGCAGGGCCATGGGGACGACGCCGAGGTAGTAGCGGATCATCGCGACCGCCTCGGCCGGATCGCTGGCGCGCGGCCGCAGCTCGCGCCAGCCGCCGCCCGCCACGAGCCCGATCGCGTAGAGCAGCCCGGTCAGCATGTAGAGGTACGCGATCAGCCAGTGCAGCCGCAGCGCGGCCGCGAGCTGCCGTGCGCCGAGGCTGAAGTGGTCGTAGATCCACTCCTCGGGCCAGCCGCCGCGGTCGTGCAGCGCGTCCGCGATCCAGCGCCCCGCGGCGAGGAGCCAGTCGCGATGCGCCACGCCGGGCCCGGGAGCGTGCTGGAACACTGGCGCCGCCCAGTAGATCGACAGCCCGCTCGCCGCCAGCAGCAGCAGCAGCGGCACGTGCAGCCAGTGCGCGAGCCGCACGAGCGCGTGGTGCCGGCGCACGATGCGCACGGTCGCCTCGGGGGCGGCCGGGCGGGCGGCCACGGCGGTGGACGACATGAGAAGCCTCCGCGAGGGATGGAGTTCCGGCGGTGGTGCGTCCCAGGAGGCCACAGTAGCACGCCCGCGCGTGCCCGCGGCAGGGCCCGCACGAACGAGCGGCCGCCCGGAGCGATCCGGGCGGCCGCCGTGGCCGCGGGCCGGGCTCAGCGGCCGGCCCTCGCGTGCGGTCGGATCCCGGTGGCCGCGAGGCAGCGCTCGATGCGCGCCGCCGTGTGCTCGATGTCGGCGTCGAGCCCGATCGAGAAGCGGATCAGCCCCTCGTGGATGCCGGCCCGCTCGCGCTCGTCCGGCGGCAGCTCGGACGACGTGCTGTGCGCGGGCGAGCTGAAGAGCGTCTTGAAGTAGCCGAGGCTCACCGCGAGGTAGCCGACCTTCTCGTCCTGCATCCGCTGCATCAGGCGGTTCGCGTTCTCCTGGCTGCCCACGTCGAGCGTCATCATGCCGCCGTAGCCGTAGCCCGTGTTCATGAGCGAGCGCATGAGCGCGTGCTGCGGGTGGCTCTCGAGGCCGGGGTAGTGGACGTCGTAGCCCAGCGACTGCAGCCGGTGCGCGAGGTGGGCCGCGTTGGCGCCGTGCTTGTGCATGCGGATGTGCAGGCTGTGCAGGTTCTTCATGATGCTGGCGGCGCGGAAGCTGTCGAGCACGGGTCCGAGCAGCATGCTGGGGCCGTTGTTGACGTCGTTCAGCCGCTCGATGAACGCCTTCGACGAGACGACGCACCCCGCCACGCAGTCGCTCGTGCCGTTGATGTACTTCGTCATGCTGTGCACGACCACGTCGGCGCCGAGCCGCAGCGGCGACAGGATCATCGGGCTGAACGTGTTGTCCACGACCAGGCGCACGCCCAGGTCGTGCGCGATGCTCGCGAGCGCGGGCACGTCGTACACCTCGAGGAGCGGGTTGCTGATCGACTCGGCGTAGATCACGCGCGTGCGCGGCGTCACGGCGGCGCGCACCGCGGCGTGGTCGCGCATGTCCACGAACGTCGTGCTCACGCCGAAGCGCGGCAGCAGGTTCTTGAGCAGGGCGAATGTGCCGCCGTAGATGTTGCGGCCGCTCACGATCTCGTCTCCCTGGCTGCAGAGCGACATCAGCGTCGTGCTGATCGCGCCCATGCCGGAGCCCATCACCTGGGCGCTCTCGCCGTCCTCCATGCGCGCGAGCGCGTCGGCGAGGTACTTGTTCGTGGGGTTCCAGTGCCGGGAATAGAGGAAGCAGCCCTCGATGTCGTGCTCGAACGTCTCCTCCATGCGCTTCGGGTCGAGGAACGTGTACGTGGACGAGTCGGTGATCGACGGGTTCACGTCGCCGAACTCGCCGAACACCAGGTGGTCCTGGATGCGGGAGGCGGGATCGAAGGTCATGGTGGTCTCCTCCACGGGCGCCGCGACCGCGGTACGGCCGCGTGCGATCGATCCAAGGAGAGCGCCCGGCCCGCGGGCCGTCAAGCACCGGCCGCCGCATGGAGGTCGCGCGCGCCGCGTTTCCCGGGCGGGGAGCCGCGCTTGCGCCGCCCGCACCCCGGTCTACGCTGGATGCGTTGGGTGGCTCCGCGCCGCGTCCGGGGTCCGCTCGGGCCGGCGCCGCCGTGGAGAGTCCCGTGACCACGCCTCGCCGCCGTCCGCATGCGGGGGTCCGCCCCCGCGCCCGGAAGCTCCCGCTCCTCGCGGCGCTCCTCCTCGCGCTCGCGTGCGCGCCCGCGACGACCGCCGGCGCCAAGACCTCGCCGACCGGGACCCCTCCCGACAGCGCGAGCGCGCCGTGGCGCACCTACTCGCTCGTGGGACCGTACCGGCCGCCGATCGACACCGAGCACTGGGTCGATCCGCGCGGCAGCGTCGTCCTCGCGGTCGGGTTCGCCGTGCCCGTCTGCCCGGTGGCGCTGCTCGGCGTCGAGGGCCTCTCGTGGTTCGCCTCGTACGCGGCCGAGCCCGCGTCGGGCTTCCTGGTCCAGGCCGGCTCGCGGATGAACGGCGAGTACGCGGGAATGGGCCCGACGTGCATCGTGCGCACGCAGTACGCCGGCTGGGAGCCGTGGGCGAGCGCGTCGCTGCTGCTCGTCTGGTCGCACCTCGAGTGGCCGGGGTCGTTCGTCGGCTTGCCCGGCACCGTCGCGCTCGAGAACCGGTGGAAGGGCACGCTCGGGTTCGGGGCCGGGCTCGAC
Organism: Candidatus Eiseniibacteriota bacterium; assembly: GCA_037917155.1. Classification (GTDB taxonomy): domain Bacteria; phylum Eisenbacteria; class RBG-16-71-46; order RBG-16-71-46; family RBG-16-71-46; genus CAIXRL01. The sequence continues at coordinate 2,139 of JBAIWU010000648.1, read as the reverse complement.
CGGAAGCTCTGGCGCTCCGGCGGCCTCGGCCTTCGCTACCAGTACGTGCCGCTGGAGACGGACTTCGGCGCGCTCTCGAAGGGCTCGGCGAACACCGGCGTCAACGCGCTGATGCTGGGCGTCTGGATCGACGTGCCCACGCCGGTCGGCTACCGGCGCCGCTGAGGCGCCTCAGCCGGCGGCGAGCAGCGCGTCGAGGATGTGATGCGCCGCGCGCCCGTCGCCAAACGGGTTCGCCCAGCCGCCCGCGCGCCCGAGCATCTCGCGCGCGCCCGCCACGATGCGCTCCGATTCGGCGCCGACGAGCCGGTTGGCGCCGACCTCGACCGACTCGGGCCGCTCGGTGTTGTCGCGCAGCGTGACGCACGGCACGCCGAGGCAGCACGCCTCCTCCTGCAGGCCGCCCGAGTCCGAGAGCGTGAGCGCCGCCTGAGCGTGCAGCCCGAGGAAGTCGAGGTAGGGCAGCGGCGGCAGCGCCCGCACGCCCGCGCCCCACGCGAGCCCGGCCTCGGCCATACGCCGGGTCGTGCGCGGGTGCACCGCGCACAGCACCTCGAGCCCGGTCGCGGCGGCGGTCCCGGAGAGGCCGCGCACGATGCCGCCCAGGCGCGCGATGTCGTCGGTGTTCTCGGCGCGGTGCACGGTGGCCACCGCGTAGCGCCTGGGCGCGACGCCGAAGCGCGCGAGCGCGCCGCGGGCCTCGGCGCGCGGGCGCTGGAGCACGAGCTCGTCGACGACCGTGTTGCCGGTGACGAAGATCCTCGCGGCCGGCAGGCCCTCGCCGCGCAGGATGCCGCGGGAGCGCTCGGTGGGCGCGTAGAGGTGGTCGGAGACCTGGTCGGTGAGCACCCGGTTGACCTCCTCCGGCATCGTGCGGTCGTACGAGCGCAGCCCCGCCTCGACGTGGCCGACGCGGATGCCGAGCTTGTGCGCGGCCAGCCCGGCCGCGAGCACCGAGTTCGTGTCGCCCTCGACGAGCACCCAGCCGGGCTGCTCGCGCTCGTAGATCGGCGCGATGCCCGTGACGATGGCGCCGACCTGGTAGGCCTGCGTGCCCGAGCCGACCTCGAGGTTCGCGTGCGGCTGGGGCAGCCCCAGCTCCTCGAAGAACACGCCGTCGAGCTCGTACGAGTAGTGCTGGCCGGTGTGCAGGAGCAGGTAGGGAACGCCGCGCGCCTCGCAGGCGCGCACGAGCGGCGCCATCTTGATGATCTCGGGCCGCGTGCCGACGATGATCGCGACGCGCTTCACCGCGCCCGGGCCCCGGCGGCTTCCCGCTCGGCGATGCGCTTCGGCGTGTACACCGTCATGCGCTCCCAGCGCCGGCGCAGCAGCAGCGCGAGCGTCGAGCGGATGGTGCGCAGGACCTTCATCTTGCTCTGCCCCACGCGGTCGCCGTAGTCGAGCTTGAATCCCATCTCGCTCACCTTCATCCCCAGCGGGCCGAGGCGCAGCAGCAGGTCCATCACCGCTTCGAAGCCGCGCGCGGTGCAGAGCTGCTCGCCGTAGACCGCGCGCGCGCGGCGCAGCAGGGGCACGCGGTAGGCGCGGAAGCAGCACGTGTAGTCGCGCACGCCCGGGATCGGGTAGAGCGTCGAGAAGATCACGCTCGCCACGTCCGAGAGCGCGCGGCGGTAGCCGGGCACGCCGTGCACCTCGGCGCCGGCGCGGTAGCGCGAGGCGATGCCGAGGTCGGCGCCCTCGCGCACGCGGCGCACCAGCTCCGGGATGAGCGCGGGCGGGTGCGTGTTGTCCGCGTCGAGCGTGACGAGCACGTCGTCCTCCGCGGCGCGGTCGAGCACCCAGTAGATGCCCGTGCGCAGGCCGGCGCCGAGGCCCCGGTTCGTGCCGTGCGAGAGCACCTCGAGCGCCAGCTCGCCGCCGCTCTCGGCGACCGCGGCGCGCGCCTCGTCCACGGTGCGGTCGGTCGAGCCGTCGTCCACGAGCACGGCGGTGTACGCCTCGCCGGAGCCCCGGTAGGCGCGCCACAACGCCAGCAGCGTGGGGCGGATGACCTTCTCCTCGTTCCACGCCGGAAAGATGACCCAGATCACGCGGATGCCCCCAGCGACGACCCCCGGGCGGTGACCTCGTCGACGAGCTGCGGCATCATCTGGTCGACGACGCTGCAGCACGAGT
>JBAIWU010000647.1:0-8657 GCA_037917155.1 Candidatus Eiseniibacteriota bacterium | reverse complement strand
ATCGCGCACGCGGGGCTGCTGCGCGGCGCCGCGGCCGCGTGGAGCATCCCCGGCGCGGCCCCGGTGCGCGAGGGCGAGCGGCTGCGGGCGGCGCTGGGCTGCCGCCGCTGCCACGTGAGCGGCGGCGCGGGCAACGCGCTCGCCCTCTCGCTCGACGCCACCGCCTGGTCGCGCGAGCAGCCGGAGCTGCGCGACGCCCTGCTCCACCCCGCGACGTTCATGCCCGACTTCGGCCTCTCGGAGGCGCAGGCGGACCGCATCATCGCCGTGCTGCTGCGCGACGGCGACCGCACCGCGCGGCAGGCGCGCTACCTGGTCCGCTTCCGCGACGCGCCCACGCGGCGCGGGAACGCGTTCGTCGAGCGCTGCGGGCCGTGCCACCGCGCGCTCACGCCGGCCGGCCCGCTCGGCACGGGCACGAGCGGCCCCAATCTCTCGGGCCTGCTCACGCCGTGGTACCCGCTCGCGGACGGCCGGCGCTGGGATCGCGCGCGCCTCGAGCGCTGGACGGCCAACCCCCGCGCGGAGCGCCCGGGAACGACGATGCTCCCCGTGCGCCTCGCGCCGGGGGAGCTGGACGAGATCGCGCACCTGCTGGGCGCGCCCGCGCGCTGACGCGGCGGCGCCCGTCGCGACGCCACAGCGCGTTTCACCCTCAACATCCCGTTGCAACGATGTGTTCCGCGCCTCTCGATCGGCGCGTCGTCGCCCCGCCAACCGACGGGCGCGCAATGCGGCGCGCGCTGGCACCGACCCTGCTCGTCTGGATCGCGTACCGGCGCGAGCCGGCGGAGTGGACTCGAGCGAGCGGGGTCACATGGGCGACGGGATCTCGAGACGCGCGTTCCTCGGCACGGTCGCGGCGGCGGGCGCCGGCGCGGCGCTGCCGGCCGCCAGCCGCGCCGCCGCACGGCCCACGGGCTGGCGTGGCGGCGAGCGCGTAGAGAAGGGGGCGACGCTCTGCGAGATGTGCTTCTGGCGCTGCGGCGTGCTCGCGTGCGTGGCCGACGGCCGCGTCGTGCGCGTCGAGGGCAACCCCGACCACCCGCTCAACCGCGGCCGGCTGTGCGCTCGCGGCAACGCGGGCACGGGCCTGCTCTACGACCCCGACCGGCTCAAGACCCCCATGCTGCGCACCGGCGCGCGCGGCGAGGGGCGCTTTCGCCCCGTTTCGTGGGACGAGGCGCTGGACGTCCTCGCGCAGCGGATGAAGGACCTGCGCGCGCGCCACGGCGCCGAGAGCCTGGCGTTCTTCCCGCACGGGCTGCACGCGCGCTTCTTCGCCACGCTGGTGCAGGCCTTCGGCTCGCCCAACAGCGCCGAGCCGTCCTTCGCGCAGTGCCGCGGCCCGCGCGACGTGGGCTACGCGCTCACGTTCGGGCAGGGCTTGGGCTCGCCGGAGCCCCTCGACCTCGACGAGGCGAAGCTCGTCGTGCTCATCGGCAGCCACATCGGCGAGAACGTGTTCACGTCCCAGGTCGCCGCGTTCGCGGAGGGCCTCGCGAAGGGCGCGCGCCTCGTGGTCGTGGACCCGCGCTTCTCGACGGCCGCGTCCAAGGCCGACTGGTGGCTGCCCGTCCGGCCCGGCACCGACATCGCGCTGCTGCTCGCGTGGATGCACGTGCTCGTCGCCGAGGGGCTGTGCGACGCGGACTACCTGCGCCGCTACGCGAGCGGCTTCGACCGGCTCGCCGCCCACGTGCGCGACTGCACGCCCGAGTGGGCCGCCGCGATCACGGACATCCCCGCGGACACGATCCGCGCCACCGCGCGCGCGATGGGCGAGGCGAAGCCCGCCGTGGTCGTGCACCCGGGGCGGCACACGACCTGGTACGGGGACGACACGCAGCGCGCGCGCGCCATGGCGATCCTCACCGCGCTGCTCGGGAGCTGGGGCCGCCGCGGCGGCATCTTCCTGCCCGTCCCGATCGAGAAGGGGATCTTCGAGCTGCCGGAGTTCCCGGTCCCCGCGCGCGGCCGCGCCGACGGCGCCGGAACGACGTACCCGCTCGCGCCCGAGGAGACGGGCGTCACGAACGGGCTCGTGGACGCGACGCTGACGGGCCAGCCGTACCCGATCAAGGGCTGGATCATCTATGGCCAGAACGTGCTCGAGAGCATCCCGCAGCCGGCACGCACGCGGAAGGCGCTCGAGTCGCTCGACCTCGTGGTCGTCGTCGACGTGATGCCTATGGAGCAGGTCCGTTACGCGGACCTGGTGCTGCCCGAGGCGACGTACCTCGAGCGCTACGACCCGCCGGTGCTGGGCACGTCCGCGAAGACGCCCTTCGTCGCGGTGCGCCAGCCGGCGGTCGCGCCCCTGTACGACTCGCGGCCGGGCTGGTGGATCGCGAAGCAGCTGGCCCGCCGCCTCGACCTCGGGGTGTACTTCCCGTGGGCCTCGCCGGAGGAGCACCTCGCGAGGACGATCGAGCCCCTCGGCATCAACCCGCTCGAGCTGCGCAACCGCGGCGCGGTGGCGCTGCCGGGCGCGCCCTATCTGGAGGACCGCGAGGCCGGCGCGGAATCGCCGTTCCCCACGGACAGCGGCCGGATCGAGCTCTACTCGGAGCGCCTCGCGGAGCTCGGCGCCGACCCGCTGCCTCGATACACGCCGCCCGAGCCACCGCCGCACGGCTTCTTCCGGCTCCTCTACGGCCGTGCGCCGGTGCACTCGTTCGCCCGCACCGAGAACAACCGTACGCTCAGCGCGCTCATGCCCGAGAACGCGGTGTGGCTGCACACGGGTCCCGCGCGGGCGCTGGGCCTTCGGGACGGCGAGCGCGTCGTGCTCGAGAACGCCGACGGCCAGCGGAGCCTGCCCGTGCGGCTGCACGTGACCGAGGGGATCCGCGACGACTGCGTCTACATGGCGCACGGCTTCGGCAACCGCTCGAAGGCCATGCGCCGGGCGTACGGCCGCGGCGCGTCCGACACGTCGCTCATGAGCCGCGTCCGCGTCGACCCGCTCATGGGCGGCACCGGCATGCACGTCAACTTCGTCCGCCCGATCCGGGCGGGCGCCTAGGAGCCCGCCGTGTCCCGCTACGCGATGGTGACGGACCTGCGGAGGTGCGTGGGCTGCGAGGCCTGCACGGTGGCCTGCTCCGCCGAATGGAACGTCCCGCCCGGGCACGGGCGCACGCGCGTGCATCGCACGCCGGTCACCGGGACGTTCCCCCACCTGCGCGCGTCCACGTTCGTCGCGCAGTGCAACCACTGCGACCGCCCCCCGTGCCTGGACGCCTGCCCCTCGGGCGCCACGTTCCGCACCGACGACGGCATCGTGCACGTGGACCGCGACCTGTGCGTCGGGTGCGGCTACTGCGTGGCCGCGTGCCCGTACGACGCGCGCTTCATCGACCCCGTGGCCCGCAAGGCGGACAAGTGCGACTTCTGCGCGGCGCGGCTGGCGCGCGGCCAGCAGCCCGCGTGCGTCACGACGTGCACCGCCGGCGCGAAGCACTTCGGCGACCTCGAGGACCCGGCCAGCGACGTGTACCGGATGGTGTACCTCGAGGGCGCCCGGCGGATCGAGACGGCCGAGGTCGCGGTCGGCCCCAACGTCTATTACCTCGGCCGGCCGGAGCAGCTCGCGCTGGTCGCGGCGTCGTTCGCGCCGCGCCGGCCGCGTCTGCCGGCGGCCGGCGAGGCGTGGCGCCGGCTGGCGATCCCGCTCGTCGCCGCCGCGGTGGCCGCCACGTTCGCGGGCCAGGCGATCGCGTTCTTCAACCAGCTGCGCAAGGGGGAGGAGGACTTTGAAGGCTGAGGCGATCCCGGCGGTGCCCGACCCCATCACGGCCGAGCAGGCGCGCGCGATGAGCCAGCGGCGGCTCAAGAAGCACCACGTCGCCATCGTCATCGTGCACTGGTTCAACGCGGTCACGTGGCTGCTCGAGCTCGCCACCGGCGCCGGGCTGGTCGTCTCGCGCCACTTCCGGGTCGCGCCCGCGTGGTTCACGGCGCTGGTCGAGGGCGTGTTCGGCACGCGGGCGAACATGCTGCGCTTCCACGAGGCGCTCGGCCTGGCGTGGATCGTCGTCTTCCTCGTGTACGCGAGCTTCGGCTGGCGCACGTACCTGCGGGCCGAGGTCATGCACCGCGAGATGGGACTCGACCGGAACGACTGGCGCTGGCTCGCGGTGCGCGCCGCGCGGCTCGTCGGTCGCTCGCGCGAGGCGCTGCCGCCGCAGGGGAGCTACAACGCCGGGCAGAAGCTGTTCGGCTGGCTCGTCTACACGATGGTTCCGCTCGTCATGGCGACGGGCGTGGTGATGACGTTCCGGCTGATCGGGCCGGCGGTCGTCGGCTGGGCGATCCCGATCCACTTCGCCGCGGTGGGCGCGGTGCTGGCCGGGCTGATGGTGCACGTCTACATGGGCGCGGTCTTCCCCGAGGAGAAGTCCGCGTTCTTCTCGATGGTCAGCGGCACCGTGGACGAGCTGTACGCCTACAACCACCACTTCACCTGGTGGCGCGAGATGAAGCTCGCGGAACGCGAGTGGATGCGCCGGCACGACCGCGAGGCCGAAGGCGCCGTCGCGGCCCCCGTCCCGGATGCCGACGAGCCGGGTGGGACGGAATCCCCCGACTGACCCGAGGCCCCGCCATGTCCGTGCGACTCGATGTGACCGCCGCTCCCGCGCCGCTCCCCTCCGCCGCGCACGTCGTGCGCCGCCCGGGCGGCTGGGCCAACCCCCACGCCGCCGGCGTCGGGCTCGGCCTCGTGCTGCTCGCGACCTACGTCGTGATGGGCCGCGGGCTCGGCGCGTCCGGCGCATATGCCTCGATCGTCGCCTGGGCCGTGCACGCCCTCGCACCGGCGCACGCGCAGGCCAATGCCTACTTCCGCGACTACCTCGGACGGGGCTTCGGCCACCCGCTCGCTGCGTGGCTCGTGTTCGAGGTGCTCGGCGTGGCGCTCGGCGGGCTCGTCTCGGGCCTGCTCGCGGGTCGCGTGAGGCGCACCGTGGATCGCGGTCCGCGCGCGGGCGTCGCCGGCCGGCTGGCCTTCGCGTTCGCGGGCGGCGTCCTGATGGCGGTCGGGGCCCGGCTCGGTCGCGGCTGCACGAGCGGCCAGGCCCTGAGCGGCGGCGCGACCCTGAACGCGGGCTCGTGGGCGTTCATGCTCATGGTCTTCGCGGGCGGCTACCTGCTCGCGGCCCCGATGCGGAGGCAGTGGCGATGAACGCGCCCTTCTACGCGCTCGGCGCCTTCGGCGACCGCGCCTCGCTCGCCGTCGCGCTCGTCATCGGCTTCGCCTTCGGCGCCTGCCTCGAGCGCGCCGGCTTCGGCAGCGCACGCAAGCTGGTCGCGCAGTTCTACCTGGACGACCTCGCCGTGTTCAAGGTCATGTTCACGGCGATCGTGACCGCCATGGTCGGGCTCCAGGCGCTCGGCGCCGCCGGCGTGGTCGACCTGGCGCTCGTGGATCTCACCCCCACGCACCCGCTGCCGCAGGCCGTGGGCGGACTCGTGCTGGGCTTCGGGTTCGTGGTCGGCGGCTACTGCCCCGGCACCTCCGTCGTGGGCGCGGCGACGGGCCACCTCGACGCGTGGGCCTTTATCGCGGGCCTGCTCGGCGGCACGCTCCTCGTGGGCGAGCTCGATCCATGGCTGGGCCGCTTCGTCGAGTCCGGCGACCTCGGGCGCCGCACGCTGCCGGAGGTGCTGCACGCGCCCGCCGCGGCCGTGGTCGCCGCGATCGTCGTGATCGCGCTCGCCGGCTTCGCGGGGGCGCCTCGCATCGAGCGGCGCTTCGCGACGCCGACACGGGAGGCCTGACATGGCCCCGCCCGTTCCTCCCCGCCTGCCGTGGAAGCGCGGCCTCCCCACGGCGCGCGCCCCGGCGGAGCGCGAGTGGACGCCCGAGGACGCGCTGCGTCTGGCGCGCGAGGCGGGCCTGGGCCGGCTGGGCGACCACCAGTGGAAGGTGATCGCGTCGTGCCGGGAGGAGGCGGCCCGCTGCGGCTGCGCCCCCACGCTCGTGCGCATCGCCGCGCTGACGGGCTTCGACGTCCCCGGGCTGGAGCGGCTGTTCCCGGGCGAGACCGAAGCGCTCATCGTGCGGCTGTCCGGCCTTCGCCCCTCGCGCGGAGCATCCGGCCGGCGGGGCGGCGGCGCGCCCGACTGAGGCCGCGCGGCCGGAGCGCCGGGCGACGGCGCAACGGGCGCCGGCCCGGGTCCGCACCGATACGGTGTCCTCGTACCTCGCGCGGCCGTCGCGCGCGTCGCCGGCGTCAGTTGCCCGGCGGCGCGATCGGGTAGCCCTTGTTCACCCAGTCCGTCTCGAGGTTCTTCGGCGTGTAGAGCGCGCGCACGTTCGTGTAGCCCATGTCGCGCAGCGCCTGGAAGGCGGGCCGCATGTTCGGGCAGTGGTCCCACGGACAGCAGCCGCAGTAGATGACGATCGCGCGGTCCTTCGGCACGTCCTTCACCGCGGCCCTGAGCGACGCGATGCCCTCGGGCGTCGAGCCCGGCCCCGCGTAGTGCGAGCCGGGGATGGCGCCGCCGCGGTAGAGGACGTTGAAGCCGACGTGGAACAGCAGCGGCTTCTCGCCCGAGCCCTGCAGCGTCGCCGCGAGCTCGGCCGGGCGCACGAACGCGGTCGCCGCGCGCGGGTCGGTGTCGCTCGCGGGCAGCGCGGAGGTCTGGGTCGCGGGATTCGTGCAGCCCGATGCGGCGAGCAGCGCGAGAGCCGGCGGCAGGACGAGCCGGGCGAGCGCGGATGGCGTGTGGAGGTGGAGGCGCATGCGGATCCTTCCTGGGTTCGTTCGTGCGGGCCCTCCCGCGGACCGGTTCCGCGGGCGGGTCGATCTCGGAGTGGAAGCTAACGCGGCCGGGCCGACGGGGACCGTCCGGAGGGTTGGAGCCGTTCGCCCGGGAATGGATCCGCCGCCTCGCGCGGGCGCGGCGGATTCGACGCCGGGCGTCAGCCCTCGCGCAGACGATAGCCCACGCCGGGCTCCGTGAGCAGCCAGCGCGGCAGCGTCGGGTCGCGCTCGAGCTTGTGCCGCAACTGCGCCATGTAGACCCGCACGTAGTGGTGCTGGGCCGTGTAGCCGGGGCCCCAGACCTCGCGCAGGAGCTGGGCGTGCGTCAGGACGCGGCCCGAGTGGCGCGCGAGCATGGCGAGCAGCCGGAACTCGATGGGCGTCAGCCGGACCTCGTCCCCGCCCACGGTGACGCGGCGGCGCGCCAGGTCGACGACGAGGTCGTCGACCTGCACGGTCCCGGCATCGTCGCCGCCCGCCGCCCGGTCGCGGTGGCGCAGCGCCGCGCGCACGCGTGCGAGCAGCTCGCCCATGGCGAACGGCTTGGTGACGTAGTCGTCGGCACCGGCGTCGAGGGCGAGGATCTTGTCCTGCTCCTGCCCGCGCGCCGAGAGCACGATCACCGGGACCGTGGACCACTCGCGCAGGCGCTTCACGACCTCGATGCCATCGAGGTCGGGCAGGCCGAGGTCGAGCAGCACCAGGTCGGGCGAGCGCGTGGCCGCCTGCGCCAGCGCGTCGGCGGCGGTGGTCGACTCGACATGTCGGTAGCCCTGGCTCCCGAGCCCCGCGCGCAGGAACCGCAGGATCGCCGGATCGTCGTCGACGATCAGCAGCATCGCCGCGTTCGGCTCGCTCATGCGCGCTCCTCGCCCGCCTCGCCCTCGTCCGGGCCGCGCTCGATCGCGGGCGGCTCGCCGCCGAGCGGGACCTCCACGCGCAATACGACGCCGCCGCCGGGCCGGGGCGCCGCGCTCACGTGTCCGGCGTGCGCCTCGACGATGCCGCGGCAGATCGCCAGCCCGAGCCCGCTGCCGCGCCGGCCCGCGCCCCCCTGCCCGCGGTAGAACTTCTCGAACACGCGTTCCTCCTCGCCCGCGGCGAGGCCGGGCCCGCGATCGGCGACCTCGATGCGCAGCGCCTCGCCGGCGCGGCCCGCGCTCACCTCGACGGGCGGCCCGGGCGGAGCGTACTGCAGCGCGTTCTCGAGCAGGTGCGTGATGGCCTGCGCGAAGAGCACGTCGTCCATCGCCACCAGCGGCAGCGTGGGATCGCACGCGAAGCGCACGTCGCGGCCGGGCGCGTGCCGCGTGACGCGCTCGATCGCCCCTCCGATCACCTCCTCGACCGAGTGCCACTCGCGGCGCAGCGCCAGCGCGCCGGACTCGAGTCGTGTCATGTCGAGCAGGTCGCCGACGAGGCGGTTGAGCCGCGTCGCCTCGTCCGTGATGGTCTCGGCCAGCTCGCGCCGCGTCGCCTCGCCCATCGTCGGTCCCGCGTCGAGCAGGCCGGTGGCGGCGCCGGTGATCACCGCGAGCGGGGTGCGCAGGTCGTGCGAGACCGAGCTGAGCAGCGCGTTGCGGGCGCGCTCGGCCTGCGCGTCGACGCGTGCGCGCTCGGCCTGCTCGGCCATCTGCTCGCGCTCGAGCGCCACGGCGGTCTGGTTCGCGAACGCCTGCAGCATCTGCAGCCGGTCCGGCCCGGTGATCTGGGCCGCGGCGGAGGGCCGAACGCTGAGCACGCCCAGCGCCCGGCCGGACGCCACGAGCGGCAGGTGCAGCGCCCGGGACCCGGGGAGCGTGTCCGTGCCCAGGCCCGCGGGCTCGGCGTGGTCGAACGCCCACTGCGCCACGCCCAGCTCGTGGTCGCCGCCCTCGAACAGGT
>JBAIWU010000646.1:0-4048 GCA_037917155.1 Candidatus Eiseniibacteriota bacterium | reverse complement strand
GATCCGCTCGAAGCGCGTCTCGTGCGCGCGCATCACGTCGAGCGCGATCGTCGCCGCCTCGCGCTTGGGGTAGGCATAGGCGCCGGTCGAGATCGCCGGGAAGGCGATCGACGCGATCGTCTCCTCGTCCAGCGCGAGCGCGAAGGAGCGCTCGTAGGCTCGGCGGAGGAGCGACGCCTCACCGCGCGTCCCCCCGCGCCAGACCGGGCCGACCGCGTGGATCACCCAGCGCGCGCGCAGGCCGAATCCCGGCGTGATCCTAGCCTCGCCCGTCGGGCACGGTGCCACCTCGCGGCAGGCCTCGGCCAGCTCCGGGCCCGCGGCGCGGTGGATCGCGCCGCACACACCGCCGCCGGGCATCAGCGTGCCGTTGGCCGCGTTGACGATCGCGTCCACGTCCAGCGTGGTGATGTCGGCCCGGACCCACTCGAGCCGTTCGTCGACCGGCACGGCGTGCCTCCGCGATGTGGACGGCGAGAAGCGCTTCTCGCGGCCACCGTAGGGCCGCGTCCGACAGGGCGTCAATCGCGTTGTCGGCGGACGCCGCGCGGACGTACAGTCATTGGCCCATGATCACGCGCGCGCCACTCGTCGACACGCACGCCCGCACGGTGCGGGACCTGCGCATCTCGGTCACCGACCGCTGCAACCTGCGTTGCGTGTACTGCATGCCCGCCGAGGGCATGCCGTGGCTGCCCAAGGACGAGCTGCTCACCTACGAGGAGCTCGCCCGCTTCGCGCGCGTGTGCGTCGAGTGCGGCGTGACCGGGATCCGCCTCACGGGCGGCGAGCCCACCGTGCGCCAGGACCTGCCCGTGCTCGTGCGGCTGCTGCGCGCGATCTCGCCCGACGTCGACCTCAGCCTCACGACGAACGGCATCAAGCTCGCGGCGATGGCGGAGCCGCTGCGCGAGGCCGGCCTGGACCGCGTCAACGTGAGCCTCGACACGCTCTCGCGCGAGCGCTTCGCGAGCATCGCGCGGCGCGACCGGCTCGTGGACGTGCTCGCGGGGCTCGGGGCCGCGAAGCGCGCGGGCTTCGCGCCGATCAAGGTGAACGCCGTGCTCGTGCGCGGCTTCAACGAGGACGAGGCCGTGCCGCTCGCGCGCTGGGCGCGCGACGAGGGCTTCGAGCTGCGCTTCATCGAGTGGATGCCGCTCGACTTCCAGCAGGCGTGGGACCGCACGCGGCTCGTGCCCGGCGACGAGATCCTCGCCCAGCTCGCCGCCGCGTTCCCGCTCGGCGAGGAGGACGGCGACGACCCCAGCGCGCCCGCGCGCACGTGGCGCTGGCTCGACCGGCCCGGGCGCGTCGGCGTGGTCGCCTCGGTGACGCGACCGTTCTGCGGCACGTGCGACCGCATCCGGCTCACCGCCGACGGCCAGGTGCGCACCTGCCTGTTCGCCCACCGCGAGTTCGACGTGCGCGCGCTGCTCCGCGGCGGCGGCGACGAGGACGCGCTCGAGGCGCTGCTGCGCGACGCCGTGCTGCGCAAGCTCCCCGGCCACCTCGTGGGCCAGGCCGGCTTCCGCCAGCCCGAGCGCGGCATGAGCGCGATCGGCGGGTAGCGGCGGCGAAGGCCCACGAGGGCGCAGCGTCGCTTGAGGAAATCGATGCTCTCGCTCGAGCCGCCCGCCGCCCTCAGTCCAGCTCGCCGTAGACCTTTTCGCAGAGCTTCGAGAGCTGGCGCGCTTCGCGGACGCTGAGCCGCAGCTGCAGCTCGCGCGTGGCGGTGCGCACGCGGCCGTGCAGGCCCGCGAGCAGGCGGCGGCCCTTCGGCGTGATGCGCGCGATCGACTGGCGCGCGTCCTCGCCGCTGCGCGAGCGCTGCACGTAGCCGTGGCGGATGAGCCGGTCGATCATGCGCGTGAGGTCGGGCGAGCGGTCCAGCATGCGGCGCGCGATCTCGCCGCGCGGGTAACCCTCGGGCCAGGCGCCGTTGAGGATGCGGAGCACGTTGTACTGCGCCGGCGTCAGCCCCGCGCCCGCGAACACCTCGTCGAGGATGCCCCGCAGGTGGCTGCTCGCGACGATGACGTTGAGCAGCGCCTCGTGGTGCGGTCCCTCGAAGCGCTTCGTGACCAGTCGTTCCTGCAGTGCGCGTCCCATGCCGGCAGGATCGGCCCGAAGCGTGTTCCCACGCAAACCGCGCACTCCGGCCGGGGAGCGCCGGTCTCAGGGGGCGGGTGCGGCCCCGGCGAGCTGCGGTCTCTCGCCGAGGAACATGACCTCCTCCTCGAGCTCGACGCCGAAGCGCTCGCGCACGCGCGCCTTCATGACCTCGGCCAGCGCCAGCATGTCGCGCGCGGTCGCGTGCCCGGCGTTGACGAGGATGTTCGCGTGTCCGGGGTACACCATCGCATCGCCCACGCGCAGGCCGCGGCACTCGCAGGCGTCGAGCAGCGCCCCGGCGGCCACGCGCCGCGTGCCGGGCGAGAGCGGCAGCCCGGGAACCTGGAAGCCCGGCGGCAGGTTCTTGAAGTACGATCCCGCGGTGGGCTCGGTCCGCCACTGCGGGTGCTTGACCCGGCGGATCTCGAGCTTCTCGTCCATCTCGCGCCGGATCGCCGCCGGATCGCCGGGCTCGAGCCGCAGCAGGCACGAGAGCAGCACGTGCGGCTCGCGCTTGAGCTTCGAGTCGCGGTATCCGAATTCGAACCAGGCGGCCGGGCGCGTCTCGACGCGCGCGCCGTCGAGCGTCGCCACGGTGCACTCGATCACGCGCGAGCCGATGTCCTGCCCGTAGCAGCCGGCATTGCCGTAGAGCGCGCCCCCGACGCTGCCCGGGATGCCGGCCGCGTACGCGAGCCCGGCCATCCCGCGCGCGCAGCAGCGCTCGATGAACTCCAGGTAGTCGGCGCCGCACTCGACCAGCGCCACGTCGCCGTCGAACTCGACGCGCTCGCAGGCGTTGCGCACCACAAGTCCGCGCAGGCCGGCGTCCGAGACGAGCAGGTTGCTGCCGCCGCCGATCAGGTGCACGGGCAGCTCGAGCTCGTACGCGACACGGAGCGCGTCGACGAGCACGCCGGGCGTGCGCGCGGCGACGAACCAGTCGCAGGGCCCGCCGATCCGGAACGTGGTGTGCTGGCGCAGCGGCTCGTCGGTCAGGAGCGCGTCGCCGAGGACCCGGCGCAGCCGGGCGTGCGTGTCGCGGGCGGTGGCGGACATCGGCGCGCACGTTGACCCGCGCGGGCGGCGCGGTCAAATGCGCGGCCGGTCCGCGCACACGAAGGGCATGGCGGGCGCATCGCGCGGGAGTATGCTCCCGGCGGACCCCCAACCCCGGAGGCACGATGACCATCGAGATCCGCTACTGCGTGCAGTGAAACTACCTTCCCCGGGCCTCCAGTTTGGCGGCCAGGATCCGCGCCGAGCGCGGCGTCGAGGCGACGCTCGTGCGTGGAAGCGGCGGTGAGTTCGAGGTGACCGTCGACGGCAGGCTCGTGTTCTCGAAGAAGGCCGAGGGCCGGTTCCCCGAACACGAGGAGGTGCTCGCGCTCCTGCCCGCGTCGTGACGCGTGACGGCTACGCGCCCGCGGGCCGCGCCTTCTCGAGGGTCAGGCGGAAGACGCGGTCCGCGGTGCGCTCGAACACGATCGCGTCCCCGGGCTCGAGCCCCCGCTCGCGGCACCAGCGCATCATGCCGGGCTGCTTCGGCGACCGCGGCCGGAACACCCACGAGCCGTACTGGATGTCGGTCACGAACGACCAGCCGAGGTCGGTCTCGATCGTGACCGGCCGCACGTCGTAGGGCCGCGGCGCGTCGCCGGGCCCGCGCGGGCCGATCGCGTCGCTCGGGAAGAACTCGAGCACGTCCCACAGCGGCACGTTGCGCTGCGTGAACGTCCACACGTCGTCGGGGCTGCGCACGGGAATGCGCGCGCTCGGGCGATTCGGCATGCCGCCTCCGGGGAAGTGCGCGGCGGTGTGCGGCCACGCGCCGGCAGGCGGCCGCAGCCTAGCACGCCGCGCGCGGCCCGGTCAGCGGCGCGGCGCGGGGCGCGAACGCGCTCGCACGTGCGCCGGCGCCGCGCCGGCGCACGTC
>JBAIWU010000645.1:0-2796 GCA_037917155.1 Candidatus Eiseniibacteriota bacterium | reverse complement strand
CGCGCGCCGCGCTGGCGTAGAGTGCCCGGGTTTCGTACCCAACCCGCGCTCCCCCCGGAGGTTCCGCATGCCTTCGCGCTTCCCGCTCTCGCGCATCGCCTCGATCCCGATGTCCCTCGCATCGCTCGCGCTGCTCGTCGCGCTCGCCGCCTCGTCGGCGGCGGCGCGCGCCGCCACCGCCACCCGCGAGCCGGCCCGCGCCCCCTCGCGCGCCGGCGCCGGGGAATACGACCCGTCGCTCTTCTCGGCGCTGCGCTGGCGGCTGGTCGGCCCGTTCCGCGGCGGGCGCGCTTCCGCCGTCACCGGCGTGCGCGGCGAGCCGCACGTCTTCTACATGGGCGCTTGCGGCGGCGGCGTGTGGCGCACGACCGACACGGGCCAGCACTGGGAGTGCATCTCGGACTCGAGCTTCGGCACCGGATCGGTCGGAGCGATCGGCGTCGCACCCTCGGATCCGAACGTGATCTACGTCGGCATGGGCGAGGAGACGATCCGCGGCAACGTCTCGCACGGCGACGGCGTGTACCGCTCCACCGACGGCGGCCACACCTGGGCGCACGTCGGGCTCGAGCAGACGAGCCAGATCTCACGCGTGCGCGTGGACCCGCGCAATCCCGACGTCGTCTACGTGGCCGCGATCGGCCACCTCTTCGGGCCCAACCCGGAGCGCGGCATCTACCGCTCGAAGGACGGCGGCCGCAGCTGGGAGCGCATCCTGTTCGTGGACGAGCGCACCGGGGCGAGCGATCTGGCCATGGACCCCACCAACCCGCGCGTGCTCTACGCGGGCATGTGGCAGGTGGACCGCAAGCCATGGACGCTCGAGAGCGGCGGCCCGGGCTCGGGGCTGTGGAAGAGCATCGACGGCGGCGACACCTGGAAGTGCCTCTCCAAGGATCGTCCCGGGAACGGGCTGCCCAAGGGCGTGCTCGGCAAGATCAACGTGAGCGTCTCGGGCGCGCGCCCCGAGCGCGTGTTCGCGATGGTCGAGGCCGAGGAGGGCGGGCTCTACCGCTCCGACGACGCGGGCCGCTCGTGGACGCGGGTCAACGAGGAGAACGACATCCGCCAGCGGGCCTGGTACTTCAACCGCTGCTATGCGGACCCGCGCGACGCCGACAAGGTCTACGTCCTGAACGTGCGCATGTTCGGCTCCAAGGACGGGGGCCGCACGTTCCGTCCGATTCGCGCGCCCCACGGCGACAACCACGACCTGTGGATCGATCCCGACGACACCGACCGGATGGTCGAGTGCAACGACGGCGGCGCGACCGTCTCGACCGACGGCGGCGAGACCTGGAGCACGGTCGACAACCAGCCGACCGCGCAGTTCTACCACGTGGTCACCGACCGCCAGTTCCCCTACCGCCTGTACGGCTCGCAGCAGGACAACAGCACGGTGAGCATTCCGAGCCGCACCACCGGCTTCGGCATCGAGCCCACCGACTGGTACGACGTGGGCGGCGGCGAGAGCGGATGGATCGCGCCGAGCCGCGACAACCCCGACGTCATCTTCGCCGGCTCCTACGACGGCTACCTGACGCGCTTCGACGTGAAGACCCAGCAGCGCCGCGACGTGAACCCCTACCCCGACAATCCGATGGGCGCCGGGGCCGAGGCCGCCAAGTACCGCTTCCAGTGGACCTACCCGATCGTCACCTCGCCCCACGATCCGAAGGTGCTCTACGCGGCGGCCAACGTGCTCTTCCGCAGCCGCGACGAGGGCCAGAGCTGGGAGGCGATCAGCCCCGACCTGACCCGCAACGACCCCACCAAGCTCGGGCCTTCCGGCGGGCCGATCACCAAGGACAACACCACCATCGAGTACTACTGCACCATCTTCACCGTTGCCGAGTCGCCGAAGCAGGCCGGCGTGATCTGGTGCGGCACCGACGACGGGCTGATCCAGCTGACGACCGACGGCGGGAAGTCGTGGCACAACGTGACGCCGCGCGAGCTGCCCGAGTGGAGCCAGATCAACACCATCGAGCCCTCGCCGCACGATGCGGCCACCGCGTTCGCGTCGGTGGTGCGCTACAAGCTGGACGACTTCCGGCCCTACGTCTACGTGACGCACGATTTCGGCCGATCGTGGCGCAAGATCGTCGGCGGGCTGCCCGAGAACGTGTTCGTGCGCGCGGTGCGCGAGGACCCGGTGCGGCGCGGGCTGCTCTACGCCGGGCTCGAGAACGGCGTGTGGATCTCGTTCGACGAGGGCGCGCGCTGGCAGCCGCTGCAGCGCAACCTGCCGGTGGTGCCGGTCACTGACCTCGAGGTGCACGGCGACGACCTCGCCATCTCGACCCAGGGCCGCTCGTTCTGGATCCTCGACGACCTCGGGCTGCTGCGACAGCTCACGCCCGAGGCCGCGCACGCCCGTGCCGGGCTCTTCGACCCGAGCCCCGCGATCCGCATGGCCGGCGGAGGCTTCGGATTCCCGCGCGCCGACGTCGGCCAGAACCCGCCGGTGGGCGCGCGCATCCGCTTCGCGCTCGACCACGCCCCGCCCGACTCGGTGCCGGTGAGGATCGCGAGCCTCGACGCCGCCGGCGACACGCTGCGGGCGTTCGACCGCAAGGGCGAGGTGCTCGCCGACACGGCGGGCGCTGGCAAGCCCGCGGGCCCGAAGGTGCCCGCCAACGCCGGCACCAACGAGTTCGTGTGGGACCTGCGGGGGCGGGCGCCGACGCGGCTCGAGGGCCTGGCGCTGTGGGGCCGGAACCCGCCCGGCACGCTGGTGACCCCCGGGCGCTACCAGGTGCGGCTCACGGTGGGCAGCCAGTCGATCACCCGGCC
>JBAIWU010000644.1:0-4052 GCA_037917155.1 Candidatus Eiseniibacteriota bacterium | reverse complement strand
CAGCACGATCTGGACGGCCGCGGCGTCGCGCGCGGCCTCCTTCGCGAAGCCGCGCGGGATGTGGAGCCCGATCGCCGCGCGGCCGTGGTCGATCGCGTCCACGAGGTCGCGCGGCCGGTCGGAGTCGCCGACGCGCAGGAAGTAGCCCGAGGCGAAGAACGACTCCGCGAGGTCCCGCGACGCCTGCGTGTGGTCCTGGTCCACCACGAACGTCGGCGTGCGGCGCACGTCGGTGGAGACGGCGTAGCCGAACGCCAGCAGCTGCACGACCGGCGCCACCAGCACGATCCGCAGGAGCCGCGGGTCGCGGAAGACCTGGATCAGCTCCTTGCGCACCAGCTCGCGCACGCGCTCGACGCGTCCCGGGGCGATCATGCGAGCTCCTTGCGGAACGCCCGCACCGCGAGCGCGATGGTGGCCACGGCGTAGAGCAGCATGAGCACGACCTGCGGCCACAGCACGTCGGGGCCGACGCCTTTGAGGAACACGCCGCGCACCACCACCAGGAAGTAACGCGCGGGCACGAAGTAGGTGACCACGCGCAGCGGCAGCGGCATGTTGTCGATCGGGAACATGAACCCGGACAGCAGCAGCCCCGGCAGGAACGTCGCGATCATGCCGATCTGCGTCGCGAGGAGCTGCGTGCGCGACACGGCGGAGATCGCCAGGCCGAGCCCGAGCGTGCCCATGAGGAAGAGGAACGTCGGGCCGGCGAGGAAGAGCGCGTTGCCCCGGAACGGCACGTGGAACAGGAGCACGCCCACGACCGACGTGATCGCGACGTCGGCGAGGCCGATGACCAGGAACGGGGCCAGCTTGCCGAGCACGACCTCGAGCCGGGTCACGGGCGTCGAGGCGAGCTGCTCCATCGAGCCGCGCTCCCACTCGCGCGCGATCAGGAGCGAGGTGATCAGCCCGGCGATGATCATCATGATGAGCACGACGAGCCCCGGCACGATCATGTTGCTGCTCGAGAGCTCCTCGTTGAACCAGATGCGCGTGCGCGCCTCGACCGGCAGGCGCCAGCGGCCCTGCGCGACCATGAGGTTCGCGCCGTACTGCTGCAGGAGCGCCTGCGTGTAGCCCAGCGCGATCGTGGCGGTGTTCGCGTCGCTCCCGTCGACGATCGCCTGCACGGGCGCGGTCCGCCCGGCGCCGAGATCCGAGCCGAACGTCGGCGGGATCACGAGCGCGATGCGCACGACCGAGCGGTCGAGCAGCGGGCCGATGTCCGCGGTGCGCACGGGCGTGGCGACGACGCGGAACCGGCCCGCGGCGCGGAACGCGTCGACGAGCGCGCGCGCCTGCGAGCCGTGGTCCTGGTCGACGACCGCCAGCGGAATGTCGTTGACGTCCCAGGTGATCGCGTAGCCGAAGAACACGAGCAGCACGAGCGGCAGCGCGAACGCGAGCGCGAGGCTGCGGGTGTCGCGGCGGAACTGGAGCAGCTCCTTGCGGATCACGGCGAGCAGCCGCGTGCGGTCGAGCATGGCTCAGCCCTTCACCGCGCCGCCCGAGGCGTGCACGAGGGCCACGAACACGTCCTCGAGCGAGGGTTCGACCTGCTGGATCGCGCGCACGCGGATGCCGCGCGCCGCGAGGCGCTCCGCGATCGCCGCCCGCGCCGCGTCGGCGTCGCGCACGAGCACGTGCACGAGCCGCCCGAACAACCCGACCTCGATCACGCCGGGGATCTCCGCGAGCGCCTCGACCGCGTGCGGGCTGTCGTCGGCGTCGAGCTCGAGCAGCGGCGCCGGCATCGCCGCGCGCAGCGCGTCAGGGCGGTCGAGCGCCACGATGCGACCACGGTTCATGAGCGCGAGACGGTGGCAGTACTCGGCCTCCTCCATGTAGTGCGTGCTCACGAACACGGTCGTGCCCTGGGCGGCGAGCTGGTAGATGAGGTCCCAGAACGCGCGGCGCGAGATCGGGTCCACGCCCGACGTGGGCTCGTCGAGGAACAGCAGCGGCGGCTCGTGCAGCACGGCGGTGCCCAGCGCGAGGCGCTGCTTCCAGCCCAGCGAGAGGTCGCGCGTGAGCCGGGTCCGCGCGTCGGCGAGTCCCGCCATCTCGAGCACCCAGTCGCGGCGCTCGGCGCGGCGCGCGCGGGGCACGCCGTTGAGCCCGGAGAAGAACGCCACGTTCTCCTCCACCGTGAGGTCGCCGTAGAGCGAGAAGAGCTGCGACATGTAGCCGATGCGGCGCTTGATCTCCTCGGTGTCGCGGCGCAGGTCGAAGCCCGCCACCGTGCCGCGGCCGCCGCTGGGCTGCAGCAGCCCGGTGAGCATCTTGATCGTCGTCGTCTTGCCGGCGCCGTTGGGCCCGAGGAAGCCGAACACCTCGCCGCGCCGGGCGTCGAACGTGACGTGGTCCACGGCGACGAACGCGCCGAAGCGCCGCGTCAGGTCCTCGACCGCGACGACGCGGTCGGGCGCCGTGACCGCGGGCGCGGCACTCACACCGCCTCCGCGATCCGCTCGATGAACACGTCCTCGAGCGTCGGCACGATGCGGCGCATCCCGCCCGGGTGGTGGCCCGCCGCGCGCAGGGCGTCGAGCACGCGCGGGCCCGTCTCCGCCTCGGAGTCGACGGTGAGGTGCAGCCGGTCGCCGAACACGGCTGCACGCCGCACGCCCGGGACGGCCTCGGAGACGCGGCGCGCCTCGCGCACGCGGTCGACGGGCAGCGCCAGGATCGCCGCGGGCATCGCGGCCTGCAGCGCGTCGGCGGTGTCGAGCGCGATGCGCCGGCCGCGGTGGAGCATCACGAGCCGGTCGAAGCGCTCGGCCTCGTCGAGGTACGCGGTGCTCACGACGACCGTGGTGCCGTGCGCCACCATCTCGTGGACGATCAGCCACAGGTCGCGGCGCGAGATCGGGTCCACCCCGAACGTGGGCTCGTCGAGCAGGAGCGTCGTCGGCTCGTGCACGAGGCAGCAGGACAGCGCGAGCTTCTGCTTCATGCCGCCCGAGAGTTGGCCGGCGAGGCGGTCCTTGAACGGGCCCAGCGCCGAGAAGCGGTACAGGCGCTCGAGGCGCGCGTCGCGCGCCGCCCGAGGCACGCGGTAGAGGTCGGCGTAGAACGCGATGTTCTCCGCCACGGTCAGGTCGGCGTAGAGGCCAAAGCGCTGCGACATGTAGGCGATCGAGTGCTTCACGCGTTCGGGCTCGCGCGCGACGCTGACGCCGTCGATGCGCGCGTCACCCGCGCTGGGGCGCAGCACGCCCGCGAGCATGCGCAGCGTCGTCGTCTTGCCGGCGCCGTCGGGGCCGACGAGCCCGAACAGCTCGCCGCGGCGCACCGCGAGGGACAGCCCGTCCACCGCGACGAGGGCGCCGAAGCGGCGCGTGAGGCCGTCGAGCTCGACCATGGGCGCCGGGTCGGTCATCGCGCCGCGTCCAGCCGGACGTCCGCCGGCATCCCGGGCTTGAGGTCGTTGCGCGCATCCCCGGTGATGCGCACCTTGACCGCGTACACGAGCTTCACGCGCTCCTCCTGCGTCTGCACGTTCTTGGGCGTGAACTCGGCCTCGCTGCTGATGGCGGCGACGACGCCGTCGTAGCGCCGGTCGCGGAACGTGTCGCACGTGATCACGGCGTGCTGGCCGACGCGCACCGAGCCGATGCGGGCCTCGCTCACGTAGATGCGCACCCAGCGGTCGTCGCGGTTCATGAGCGACACCGCCGCCGAGCCCGCGGCGACGATCTCGCCCGGCTCGTGGTGCCGCACGGTGACGACGCCGCCGAACGGCGCGCGGACGACCATGTTCGCGAGCTGGGCCCGGGCCGCCGCCAGCGCGGCCTCGGCGGTCGCGAGCTGGGCGCGCTGCGCCGCGATGCGCTCGCGGCGCGGGCCCAGCTCGACCAGCCGGTACGCCTCGTCGGCCTGCCGGTACTGGCTCTTCGCGACGTCGAGCGCGACCTGCGCCTTGTCGAACGACTGCTGGCTCACGACATGCGTGCGGACGAGCGACTGCGTCCGGTCGTAGTCCTGCTGCGCGTCGGCGAGCCGCTGCCCGGCTGCGGCGCGCGCCGCGCGCGCCTGCTCGATCT
>JBAIWU010000643.1:0-3750 GCA_037917155.1 Candidatus Eiseniibacteriota bacterium | reverse complement strand
CGCGCCGCCGCGCCCGGCGAGGAAGCGGCCCAGCGGGCCCACCTGCCCCAGGCGCAGCAGGTCGGCCGCGGCGTGCACGCGTTCGGCGTGCGGCAGCACGGCGCCCAGCACCCAGCCGCCCAGCGCGCGCAGCGGCGTGCCGCGGCGCACGCGGCGCTCGATCTGGGCGCGCGTCGCCTCGAGCATGCGGCCGTAGGGCACGCCCGCGGGGCAGACGCTCTCGCAGGCGCGGCAGTCGAGGCAGTTGTCGAGGTGCTCGACGAGCGGATCGTCGGGAGCGATGCGGCCGTCGGCGAGGCCGCGCATCAGCCACAGCCGGCCGCGCGGGGAGTCGGGCTCGATCTTGAGCGTGCGGTAGGTCGGGCACGCGGTGAGGCAGAGCCCGCAGTGGATGCAGCGCCCGAGGTCCGGGCCGGCCGGGGCGTCGCCGGCGTCGAACCAGCCGGCGCGCGCGTCGCCGGGCGCGCCGCTCATGCGGAGGCGTCCCCGTCCGTGGGCAGGTGGAAGCGGTGCAGCACGCGGTGGAGCACCGGCGAGAGCAGGATGCCGACGCTCGCGAGCAGCACGACGCCGCTGTAGAGCGCGTAGAGCGACGCGAACACCTTGCCGGCGTCGTCGTGCAGCTCGTCGACCGGGCCCATTCCGCCCAGGATCATCGAGGCGTTGTACAGGCAGTCGACCCAGCGGGGGATGTGGCCGAGCCAGTGGTAGCCGGCGATCCCGAGCGCGAGCGAGAAGGCGATCACGCCGAGCACCACGAGCGCGCTGTCGAGCAGGCGGCGCCGGAAGACGTGCGGCGGCGCGAGCGGCTCGCCCCGGCGCTCGTACTGCAGGAAGCGGCGGCGACGGTGATGGTGGTGGCTCATGGCACCAGCACCACCTTCCCGAAGTGCGCGCGCGCCTCGATGCGCTCGTGCGCCCGGCGCGCCTCGGCCAGCGGCAGCACCGAGTCCACGACGGGCTCGAGCGCGCCGCGCGCGACGTGTCCCAGCACCTCGACCATGTCGGCGCGCCGGCCCATCCACGAGCCCATGAGCGAGAGGTGCCGCCCGAAGAGCACGTTGAGGTCGAGCGCGACCTTCGCGCCCGTCGTGGCGCCGCAGGTGACGAGCCGGCCGTCGCGGGCGAGCGCCGCGACGCCCGTCTCGAACACGCGGCCGCCCACGTGCTCGCACACGACCTCGACGCCCTTGCGCTTCGTGATCTCGCGCACGCGCGCCGCGACGTCCTCGCGCGCGTGGTCGATCGTCTCCTGCGCGCCCAGGGCGCGGGCGCGCTCGAGCTTGGCGGCCGAGCCCGCAGTCGCGATGACGCGTGCGCCGAGCAGGCGCGCGATCTGCACCGCCGCGCTGCCCACGCCGCTGCCGGCGCCGATCACGAGCACGTCCTCGCCGGCGCGCAGGCGGGCGCGGGTGACGAGCATGTGCCACGCGGTGAGGAACACGAGCGGCACGGCGGCGGCCTGCTCCCACGACAGCCGTTCGGGATACGGCAGGCAGTTCGCGCCCGGCACCGCGACGTACTCCGCGTAGCCGCCCTGCCGGCGGCGGCCGAGCACGTCGTGCTGGCGGCAGAGGTTGTCGTCGCCGCGCATGCAGGCCTCGCAGGCGCCGCACGAGAGCGTCGGGTTGACGATCACCTTCTGCCCCACGGCCACGTGGCGCACCGCGGCGCCGACGGCCGCGGCCTCGCCCACGACGTCGTTGCCGAGGATGTGCGGCATCTCGGGCATGATGCCGGGCAGCCCGCCGCGCACCCAGAGGTCGAGGTGGTTGACGCCGCACGCGCGCACGCGCACGCGCACCTCGTCGGGCCGGATCTCCGGCTCGGGCACCTCGCGCGCCTCCAGCACCCCGGGACCGCCGAACGACTCGAAGACGATCGCTCTCATGACCTCACTCGTCGAACAGCACCGTGGGCTCCTCGTAGAAGCGCACGTGCCGCTGCCGCAACCGCTGTTCCATCCACTCCTGCAGCCACGCGTTCTTCTCGTCCAGCGTTCGCGCGGCGTCCTCGCACATCCCGATCGGCACGTTCAGTCGCAGCGCCCGCCACTGGATGACGTGGCGCGTGATGCCGGCGGGCAGGTGCTCGCCCGAGCCCGCCAGCTCGATCACCTCCGCCGGATCGTAGCGCGGAAACACGACGAGCGCCGAGATCCCGGGGTGCTCGAGCCGCGCCTGCGCGAGCGAGTCCGTCGCGACGCGCACGTACGGGACCCGGTCCTGGTAGACGTGCACGACCCGGTTCAGGAGCGCGTTGCGCTCGCGCAGCGTGCGCCCGCCCGACAGCACGAGCGCGTCGTGGTCGCCCAGCATGACCGCGGCGAGCGCCTCGCGGCGGGCGAGCATGGCGCGCGCGTGCAGGCGCGACTCGCGCGCGGCCGCGAGCCCGGGGATCGCCGGGAGCCCGCGCTCGAGCACGTCGCGCGCGTCGGCGGTCAGCGCGTGGTACCACGTGTGCAGCTGCACGGCGGGGGTCTCGTAGCGCACGACCTGCACGACGATGTGCGGCCAGCCCGCGGCGCGCGCGGCCGTCGAGCGGTTCGCGCCGTCGAGGACCACGAAGCGCGGCTCGACCCGGTGGCCGTCGCCCACCTGGGTGACGATCGGGGGGTTGCGCAGCACGCCCGACTCGCGCAGCCGGGCCACGAGGGGCCCGCTCCGCTGCTCGTCGTGCCATTCGTGCGCGAAGATCGCGTCCACCGGCACGAACCGCAGGTCGGGCAGGTGGAAGTCGGTCGGGGAGGACATGGGGCGGGAATGTACCCCGTTCGCCCGGCGGGGACGACCGCGCCGCGCCGACCCGGCCACCGCGCCGGTGGCGCGCATCGCCGCGCTCGTAGGCGCCCGGCACCGGCGCGGCGGCCGCCTCCGTATGGTGGGCCACGCTACCGCCCACCCGCTGCGCCGTCCCGGCCGACATTCCCGGAGGTTCGCCTGATGATGCCCAAGTCCCTCGTCGCGCTGCTGCTCGCCGCGGCGCTCGCCCCCGCCGCGCACGCGCAGAGCCTCGACGACGTGCTCGCGAAGTGCTTCCAGGCGCAGGGCGGCCTCGACAAGCTCAAGAAGGTCCAGACCGTCCGCATGGTGGGCCGGATGCAGGTCGGGCCCGGCATGGAGGCGCCCATCACGCTCGACAAGAAGCGGCCCAAGCTGGAGCTCATGGAGTTCGTCTTCTCGGGCATGACCGGCCTGCAGGGCTACGACGGCCAGCGCGGCTGGCAGCTCATGCCGTTCATGGGCCAGAAGACGGCCGAGCCGCTCTCGGAGGACGACTCCAAGCTGGCGGCCGACCAGGCGGACTTCGACGGCCCGCTCGTCGACTGGAAGGCCAAGGGCAACACCGTCGAGCTCGCGGGCAAGGAGTCCGTGGACGGCGCCGACGCGTACAAGCTCAAGGTCACGCACAAGAGCGGCCGGGTCGAGTACTACTACGTGGACGCCGAGACGTACCTTGTCGTGAAGCGCGAGGGCAAGCAGGTCACGCGCGGCACCGAGATGGAGACGGAGACCTCGCTCGGCGACTACAAGGAGGTCGCGGGCCTGATGTTCCCGTACTCGATCACCATGGGCGCCAAGGGCTCGGAGCGGAAGCAGTCGCTGACGATCGACTCGATCGCCGTCGACGTGCCCATGGACGACTCGCACTTCGCCATGCCCGCGCCGCCCGACACGTCGAAGGCCGCCGCGCCCGCGGCGCCCGCCGCGAAGCCCGCCGACGCCCCGAAGAAGAAGTAGCGCCCTCCGC
>JBAIWU010000642.1:0-2397 GCA_037917155.1 Candidatus Eiseniibacteriota bacterium | reverse complement strand
GCGCGCGACTCCACGGGCGCGGGCGTCAGGCCGGCGTCGGGCGGCCGGTCGGCGAGCACGCTCGCCGAGTCGGCGCGGGCCAGGGGCGCGTGCGCCTCCGGGGCGCGCTGGCGCGCGCACCCGGCGGGCAGCGGGGCGGCGAGCAGCAGGCCGGCGAGCAGGAGCCGCGACGCCTTCCTCATGCGCCGCACGCTAATCCCCCGGGCGCGCGGCGGCCAGCCGATCCGGCCCCGTTGCTGGCCCGCGCGATGCTTCCGGGCGCGCTCCCGGAGGGCGTTCGCGGCGCTTGTCGGCCCTGCCCCGCGGGACTAGTGTCGAGGCATGACCTCGCGGGACCGGGTACTTGCCGCGCTTCGCGGCGACGAGGTGGATCGCGTCCCCATGTCCTTCTGGGGACACGTCTACCATCGCGAGTCGAGCGCCTCCGAACTCGTCGCGCACACGCTCGAGCGCTGGCGCCGCCACCGCTGGGACTGGATCAAGCTCAATCCCCGCAAGCACTATCACGTCGAGGGCTGGGGCGTGCGCTACCGCTACGGCGGCGTGCCCGACGCGAAGCCCGAGCTCGAGTCGTATCCCGTGCGCGCGCCGCGGGACTGGACGCGCATCGGACCCATCCCGCACGACGCCGGAGCGCTGGGCGAGCAGGTCGAGGCCGTGCGGCAGCTGCGCGCGCAGCTGCCCGCCGAGGTGCCGATCCTGGCGACGGTGTTCACGCCGCTCGCCATCCTCGGCGAGCTGACCGAGCCGCCGACCGTGCTGCGCGACCACCTCGCGAGCGCGCCCGATCAGGTCGCGGGCGCGATCGAGACGGTGACGCGCGTCTACGAGCGTTACGTGCCCGAGCTGATGCGCGCCGGCGCGGACGGCCTGTTCCTCGCCACGGTCGACTGGGGCTGCCGCGCGTACGTGAGCCCGGACGACCTGCGGCGCTGGTCGCGCCCGTACGACCTGCGGCTGCTCGCGGCCGCGGGGCCGTCGCCCTACCACACGCTGCACGTGTGCAAGGGCGACAACCTGCTGTTCGAATTCGCCGACTACCCGGTGGGGGCGTTCTCGTGGGACGCCACCGCACCGGGTAATCCGTCGCTGGCCGAGGGCCTCGCGCGCCTGCCGGGCGCCGTCATGGGCGGCATCGCCCACGAGGGCGCGCTGCAGGAGAGCGGACCCGCGGCCGCGCTCGCGCAATATCGCCGCGCGCTCGAGGAAACGGGCGGGCGGCGCTGGCTGGCAGCACCGGGCTGCTCGATTCCGCCCACCACGCCCGAGGGCAACCTCGCGGCGCTGCGTGACGAGGCCTCGCGCACGCCCGTTCCCCAGGGGCGCATCGCCCGCTGACGCGCCGGGGCGGCGCTCTTCCAGGCGGCGACGACGTTCGCCGACGCGGCGCGTCGGAGGTGCGTCATGCTACGGCTCGTGCTCACGTTCGCGCTGTCGCTGCTCGCATTGCCGGCCCTCGCACAGACCGATCCCCGCACGCCCACCGGCGGCACCGCCCCCGAGGTGGTGGTCCCCCCCCAGGGCGCCGCTCCCGGCACCGCACGCGTCACCGGAACCGTCCTCGTCGGCGAGCACGCGCCCGAGTTCGCCCTGGACATGGCCGGCGGCGGCCAGTGCCACCTCAAGCAGTTCCGCGGGCGCTGGGTCGCGCTCTTCTTCACGGATCGCCGCGACGACCTGCCGCGGCTCGCGCACCTGGCGGCGACGCTCGACTCGCTCCACCTCGCCACCATCGTCGTGCTCAACGAGAAGGTGCAGGCGCTCGCGCAGTGGCGCGCCGCGTCGACGTCCGTGCTCACCGCACTCGGCGACGACCGCGGCGAGATCGCCTCGGTCTACGGCCTCTGGGACGCCGAGAACGGCGTGACGCGGCCGGGGCTGTTCCTGCTCGATCCGCAGGGCGTGGTCCGGCTCGAGCTGCTCGGCCAGCGTGTCGGCGGCCCGTCGCTCCGGGGGCTCGTGCAAACCGCCGTGGAGGGCCTCTAGCTTTGCACGCCGAGGGCGCGACTCGCTGCGCGCCCACGGCTTGAGCGTTCGCAGCCTGCACCGATTCAACCGGCTTCCGGAAGGGGTCGATACGAACCCTGCGGTCCGCATCGCAGCTCGTCTCGCTCCCCTCTCCGGAGATCGCACATGTCCCGCCCCTTCGCACTCCCGGCCGTCGCGCTCGCGACGGCTTTGTCGTGCGCAGTCGCCATGGCCGCCGACACGCCCCTTCCGTCGGCGGCCGACCCGCACCCCGCCGCGGCCGGCTACGGCCTCGCACCCAGCGGCGATTACGCGCTGATCGACGCCGGCGCGCAGGCGCCGGACTTCACGTTCGAGGCCACCGGCGGCTGGACCCGCCTGCACGACCTGCGCGCGCAGGGCAACGTACTGCTGCTGTTCTGCCCCGAC
>JBAIWU010000641.1:0-5311 GCA_037917155.1 Candidatus Eiseniibacteriota bacterium | reverse complement strand
CGGGTGCATATTGGCGGACGTGCCACGGGGGAGCGTCTCGCTCGGCGCTCCAGGGCGCGACGCCCGCGGCGCTGCGGGCGCCGCCGGCGCGTGCCGATGATCCCGGGCGAGCGCCGCGGACCCACGGCGGCGGAGCCGGGCCCGGCCCGGCGCATCGAAAGAGGCGCATGTCCATCACCCATTCGCACGCGGTGTTCAAGGTCCGTGACGTTCCCGGCGGGATCGTCGTCGACCTGCCCTCGCCCCGGCGCATCCTGACGGCGCTGGTCGTGGGCATGTGGCTCGCGGGCTGGCTCGTCGGCGTCTCGTTCGTGGCGCAGCAGCTGCGCGAGGCCGAGCCGCGCGCGGTCGACCGCGTCTTCCTGGTCGCGTGGGCGATCGTGTGGCTCGCGGCGGGCGTGTTCGCGTTCGGCTACCTCTTCTGGCTGCTCGCGGGGCGCGAGCGCGTGACGCTCCGGGAGGGCCGGCTGCGCATCTGGCGCGGGGTCTGGGGCGTGGGCTTCGCGCGCGAGTACCCGGCGGCCGGGATCAGCGAGCTGCGCACGTTCGGCCGCGAGGTCGTGCCGCTGCTGGCGCTGGGCCTCGATCTCTCCGGGCAGGGCGCGAGCGGCGTGCGCTTCCGCTGCGGCGGGCGCGTCGTGCGCTTCGCGCGCGCGCTCGACGAGCACTCGGCGCACGCGCTCGTGGACCGGCTGCGCGCCTGCCCGCCGTTCGCCCGCCAGCCCGGCGCCCCGGTCGAGCCCGCGGCCTAGCCGCGGCTGCCGTCCCGCGAGCCCTCTCGCAGCTCGGCCGCCGGGTCGCGCCCGCCGCGACGCGCGCCCGCGCCGTTCGCGGCCCGGGGCCGCCTGCCATGGCGTGCCGACTCGTGTAGAATGCGGCGGCTTCCGCCCCTGCTCGCACAGGCGCTCCGCGGGTCCCTCCGGATCCGCTTTCGCACGAGAGGTTTCGCATGTCCAGCACTCCCGGTGTCTTCATCGTGGGCGCCGCGCGCACGCCCATCGGCAAGTTCCTCGGCGGGCTCGGCTCGCTCAAGGCCTCGGACCTCGGCGCGGTGGCGCTGCGCGAGGCGCTCGCGCGGGCGGGCGTCCCCGGCGACGCCGTCGACGAGGTCATCATGGGCCACGTGCTGCAGGCCGGGCAGGGCCAGGCGCCGGCGCGGCAGGCGCAGATCAAGGCCGGGATCTCGCCCGTCGTGGGCGCGACGACGGTGAACAAGGTCTGCGGGTCGGGCCTCAAGGCGGTGATGCTGGCGGCGCAGGCGATCAAGGCGGGCGACGCCGACTGCATCGCCGCGGGCGGGCAGGAGAGCATGAGCACGGCGCCGCACTACCTCTTCGGCGGCCGCACGGGCACCAAGCTCGGCGACAGCGTGCTCAAGGACGGCGCGGTCTTCGACGGGCTGTGGTGCTCGTTCAACGACTGCCACATGATCGAGCTGGCGCAGTACACCGCCGAGAAGGCGAAGCTGACGCGCGCGCGCATCGACGAGTTCTCGGTGCACAGCCAGAAGAAGGCGGCCGCGGCGCAGGCGTCCGGCGCGTTCGACCGCGAGATCGCGAAGGTCACGATCCCGCAGCGCAAGGGTGATCCGGTCGTGGTCGCGAAGGACGAGTCCGTGCGCGGCGACACGACGCTCGAGGCGCTCGCGAAGCTCGGCGCCGTCACGAAGGCGAAGGACGGCATGATCACGGCCGGCAACGCGCCGGGCCTGAACGACGGCGGCGCGGCGGTGATCGTGATGAGCGAATCCCGCGTCAAGGCGACCGGCGCGAAGCCGCTGGCGCGCATCACGGCCTACGCGACCGGCGGCGGCGAGCCGAAGGACCTCTTCTTCGCGCCCATCGACGCGGTGCAGAAGCTCATGAAGAAGCTGGGCGTGGGCATCGGCCACTTCGACCTCATCGAGGCGAACGAGGCCTTCGCGGCGCAGGCGCTCGCGGACGGCGACGCGCTCGGCTGGGACTGGGACCGGGTCAACGTCAACGGCGGCGCGGTGGCGCTGGGCCACCCGATCGGCGCGAGCGGCGCGCGCATCCTGGCGACGCTGCTGTACGCGCTCGAGGCGCGCGGCAAGACGACCGGTCTCGCGACGCTGTGCCTGGGCGGCGGCAACGCGGTCGCGCTCGCCGTGGAGCGTGTGTGATGAGCGCCGGGCTCGCGGCGCAGGCGGGCGGCCTCGCGGCCGCGGTGAGGAAGGTCGCCGTCGTGGGCGGCGGCACCATGGGCAACGGCATCGCGCAGGTCTTCGCGACGACCGGGATCGACGTCGAGCTGGTCGACGTCAGGCCCGAGTTCGTGCAGCGGGGACTGGCCACGATCACGAAGAACCTCGACCGCGTGGCGAAGAAGCAGGAATGGCCCGCGGACAAGGCCGCCGGCATCCTCGCCCGCATCCACGGCGGCACGTCGCTCGAGGTCGCGAAGGACTGCCAGCTCGTGGTCGAGGCCGTGACCGAGGACTTCGGCGTCAAGAAGGGCATCTTCCAGGCGCTCGACGCCGCCGCGCCCGCCGGGACGGTCCTCGCGAGCAACACGTCGAGCATCTCGATCACGGAGCTCGCCGCGGTCACGAAGCGCGCCGACCGCGTGATCGGCATGCACTTCATGAACCCGGTGCCGGTCATGCAGCTCGTCGAGATCATCCGCGGGCTCGCGACCAGCGACGCGACGTACGCGTTCACCGAGGAGCTCAGCCGCCGGCTGGGCAAGACCCCGGTGGAGGTCAACGACTATCCCGGCTTCGTGTCGAACCGCATCCTCATGCCCATGATCAACGAGGCGTGCTACACGCTCATGGAGGGTGTGGCGACGAAGGAGGCGATCGACACCGTGATGAAGCTGGGCATGAACCACCCCATGGGGCCGCTCGCGCTCGCCGACCTGATCGGGCTCGACACCTGCCTGTCGATCATGGAGGTGCTGCACGACGGGCTGGGCGACTCGAAGTACCGCCCGTGCCCGCTGCTGCGCAAGATGGTCGCGGCGGGCTGGCTGGGCCGCAAGAGCGGCCGCGGCTTCTACGAGTACGCCGGCGCCTGAGACGCCGGCAGAGGACGACCGCATGAGCTTCATCCGCAGCCTGCCCGACCACGACGCGACCGGGCGCGCGCGCGAGCTGTTCGACGAGGACGTCCGCAAGGACGGCTACGTGTGGAACCTCACGCGCGTGCTCGCGCACCGCCCGGCGGTCGTGGACGCGCTCCGGCGCCACGGCCTTTCCGATCCCGAGATCCTCGATGTGGCGCTCGCCGCCGCGGCGCGCGCGTTCTTCACGAAGACCCTCGACGGAGTCGGCGTCCAGCCCGACGCGGCGTACATGGGGCTGGAGCCGGCGCTCCGCGATGCACTGACCGTGGGGCGCGCGATCGCCCCGGGGGAGACCCGATGACGTCACAGGCCACGGCCGCCGTGGACGGCGTCTCGTTCGAGCTGAGCGAGGAGGCGCAACAGGTCCGCGAGATGGTGCGCGACTTCGCCGAGAGCGAGATCCGGCCCATCGCGGCGCAGATCGACGAGACCCACGAGTTCCCCGCGGGGAACGTGAAGAAGATGGCCGAGCTCGGATTGCTCGGCATGTTCGTGCCCGAGGAGTGGGGCGGCGCCGGGATGACGTACCTCTCGTACGTCGTCGCGATCGAGGAGCTCTCGCGCGTGTGCGCGAGTCACGGCGTCATCGCCTCGGTCAACAACTCGCTCGTGTGCTACCCGCTGCTCGCGTACGCGAACGACGCGCAGAAGAAGCGCTGGCTCGAGCCGCTCGCCAAGGGCGAGCTGCTCGGCGCGTACTGCCTGACCGAGCCCAACGCCGGCAGCAACGCGGCGAACCAGCAGACCACGGCCGTCCTCGACGGCGACGAGTGGGTGCTCAACGGCTCCAAGATCTTCATCACGAACGCCGGCCCCGCGGACGTGCTCATCACGTACGCGGCGACCGACCGCTCGCTGGGGCCCAAGGGCATCTCGGCGTTCATCGTCGACGCGAACACGCCGGGCGTGCGCAAGGGCAAGAAGGAGCACAAGCTCGGCATCCACGCCTCGGACACGCGCGAGATCTACTACGAGAACGCGCGCGTGCCGAAGGAGAACCTCTTCGGCGAGCTCAACAAGGGCTACACGGTGGCGCTCGCGACGCTCGGCGGCGGCCGCATCGGCATCGCCGCGCAGGCGCTCGGCATCGCGCAGGCGTGCGTGGAGGCGTCCATCGCGTACGCGAACACGCGCGAGCAATTCGACCGCAAGATCGGCGAGTTCGACGCGATCCGGCACATGGTGGCCGACAGCGTCGTCGAGCTCGAGACGGCGCGGCTGCTCGTCTACCAGTCCGCGTGGCTGCGCGACCAGGGCCGGCCGCACGTCAAGGAGGCCTCGCTCGCCAAGTGGCACGCCTCCGAGGCGGCGTCGCACTGCGCGAACTGGGCCGTGCAGATCCACGGTGGCTACGGCTACATGAGCGAGTACCACGTCGAGCGCTACCTGCGCGACGCGAAGATCTGCGAGATCTACGAAGGCACGTCCGAAGTCCAGAAGATGGTGGTGGCCGCGCAGGTGCTCAAGGAGCACCCGGTCCGGTCCTGACCCCCGACACCTCACGGAGGAAGCGGCCCATGAAGCGTCCCGTCCGTCCCGTCGCGCTGGTGATCCTGACCCTGTGCGCGCTCTATCCCGGGCTCACGTCCGCGTTCCAGGGCTTCTATCCCTGGGTCACCGGGCAGGAGTTCGCGCTGCTCGGGCAGATGGGCGCGTTCGTGGACATCCCGGTGAAGATGGGCATGGCGACGTGGGTACCCCACCTCGTCAAGGGCCTGATCGGCCTGGCGTGGCTGGCGGGCGTGCCCGGGCTGTGGGTCGGCGACGGACGGGCGGTGCCGCTCGTCGTGCTGGCCGCGCTGGGCTCGCTGCTGCTGGGCCCCGGGCCGGCGGCGATGGGCGTGGTCGGCCTCGTCTGCCTGTTCGCCTTCCGCGAAACCGAACAACACCAGCCCGCGTGAACGCGGCGCGAGGAATGCGATGAACCTCGACCTCACCGAAGACCAGATCCAGATCCGCGACGCGGTGCACGAGCTGTGCGAGCGCGAGTTCGCGCCGGAGGTCGAGCGCTGGGACCGCGAGGCGATCGTGCCGCGCTCCGCCGTGCGCACGCTCGCCGAGCAGGGCTTCCTCGGCATGGCGATCCCCGAGGAATGGGGCGGCGTGGGCTACGACGCGCGCACGATCGTCGTCGTGCTCGAGGAGATCGCGCGCGTCTCGGCCGCGCTGGCCATCATGATCGCCGTGCACAACTCGGTCGGCGCGCTGCCGGTGTTCCGCTTCG
>JBAIWU010000640.1:0-2953 GCA_037917155.1 Candidatus Eiseniibacteriota bacterium | reverse complement strand
CATCCGCAGGATGCCGCCATCCGAATGACACGCGAACCTCGCCCGAATCGACAGGCGAGTTCAGCCGCGCCAGCGGTTCGTGATCGGCAGGCGGCGGTCCTTGCCGAAGGCGCGCGGCGTGATCTTGATGCCGGGCGGGCTCTGGCGGCGCTTGTACTCGGCGACGTCGACGAGGCGCGCGACCTTCCGCACCGTCGCCTCGTCGTGCCCCATCCGCACGATCTCGGGGATCGCGCGGTCCTCCTCGACGTACAGCTTGAGGATCGCGTCGAGCGTCGCGTAGGGGGGCAGCGAGTCCTGGTCGGTCTGGCCGGGACGCAGCTCGGCCGTGGGCACGCGCGCGATCGTGGCGGGCGGGATCACCTCGGCGCGGCCGTTGCGCCAGCGCGCCAGCTCCCAGACCTGCGTCTTGTAGACGTCCTTGAGCACGGCGAAGCCGCCCGCCGTGTCGCCGTAGAGCGTGCTGTAGCCCACCGACGTCTCGCTCTTGTTGCCGGTCGTGAGCACGAGCCATCCGAACTTGTTCGAGAGCGCCATCAGGTAGTTGCCGCGCACGCGCGCCTGCAGGTTCTCCTCGGTGATGTCCGGCGCGCGCCCGGCGAATGCGGGGGCGAGCGCCTGGTCGTACGCCCGGATCACGTCGCGGATCGGGATCGTCTCGAGGCGGATCCCGAGCGCGCGGGCGAGCTGCTCCGCGCCGCCGATCGACTCGCCCGAGGTGTACTCGGACGGCATCGAGACGCCGACCACGTTCGCGGCGCCGAGCGCGTCGGCGGCGATCGTGGCCGTCAGCGCGGAATCGATCCCGCCCGAGAGGCCCAGCACGACCGTGCGGAAGCCGTTCTTCCCGACGTAATCGCGGACCCCCAGCACCAGCGCGGCGTACGTCTCGGCCTGCGGGTCGAGCTCCGGCGGCGCCTCGCGCGGCGCGATCGGCGGGCGCAGCCCCCGGGAGGCCACGGGCGCGAGCTCGATGCGGGGCAGCGGGCCTTCGTCCTCGAGCGCGCGCTCCTTGCGCAGCCGCGTGTCGTGCAGGCGCGCGTTGAAGACCTCGTCGAGGTCGACGTCGGCCACGACGAGGTCCTCCGCGAACGACGCGCCCTCGGCCAGGACGCGGCCGCGCCCGTCGACGAGCAGGCTGGCGCCGTCGAAGATCACCTCGTCCTGGCCGCCGACTAGGTTCACGAAGCAGACGACCGAGAGGTGGTCCGCCGCGCGCGTCGCGATCATGCGGCGGCGCTCGCCGGCCTTGAGCGCGTGGTACGGCGAGGCGGAGCAGTTGACGACGATCTCGGCGCCGCCGCGCACGACCTGCTCCTCGGCCGGGCCCCCGGCCATCCAGATGTCCTCGCAGACGCTGACGCCGAACGTCACGTCGCCGCGCCGGAACACGCGCGCGTCGCGCTCGGCGGTGAAGTAGCGGTTCTCGTCGAAGACGCCGTAGTTGGGCAGGTAGCGCTTGCGCGCGGTGCCGGCCCAGGCGCCGTCGTGCAGGATCGCCGCGACGTTGTAGAGGTCGACGTCCCGCTCGAGCGTGCCCACGACCACCGTCATGCCGCGGGTGCGCGGCAGCAGGTCGTGCGTGCGCTCGATGACGCGGGAGATGAACGCCGGCATGAGCAGCAGGTCCTCGGGCGGGTAGCCCGGCAGCGCCATCTCCGGGAAGACCAGCAGGTCCACGCCCTGCGCCCGCGCCCGGCCGCAGAAGTCCGCGATCCGCTCGAAGTTGCCGTCGAGGTCGCCGACGGTGGGGTTGACCTGGGCCATGCCGACGCGCAGGGATCGCATGGCGCCGAGTGTGCGGTGGCCCGCAACCGCGCGCAAGCCGGCCACGGGCGGCGGGCCGCCCGGACCCGAAAACGAAAGCGCCCGGCTCGTCGCCGGGCTCTCCCGTTCCTGCGGAGGAACGCGTGGGCGCTCGACCGCTGCGCAAGAGGGAATGGGGCGCGGGCGCTTGTCGCCCTGTACCCGTCTCCGACCCGCCTCGCGACAGGGGCCTCTCGGACCCTACACTTTACTGTTCGCGCACGGGCTCTTGCCGCATCTGGTGGACCGGCTCTCGGGCCGGCCGCAACTCTCAGGCTACTGCAAGGAGCGTTCCCTGCGGTGGCCATCGAACCAGCCTGCGTAATTGATTGTCGGCACGTGGGCGGCCGGCCTCAAGGAACATTTTCGTCCCGGCGCGATGCACGTTTTCGCACAGGGGTGCGGGCGGATCGCCACGTTTCCGGCCACCCGCGGGCGAAGCGGGCGGCCCGCCCGGGCCGCCCGGGACCGCGGGGGGGACCGCATCCGGCCCCAGCCGCCCCTGGCGACAGGGCCGGGGGGGCCCTCACCGGGCCGGCGCGCCCCGCCTCTGCACAGCGGCCAGCAGCGTGCCCGCGAGCGCCAGCGCGGCCATGACGAGATCGGCGTCGCGCGAGGCGGCCGCGAAGCCCGCCGCGTCCACGCGCTGGCCGGCGCCCTCCAGGACGCGGTGGGCGTGCGCGGCGTAGCGCGAGGCCATCAGCGCGCCCATGAGCGCGGCGCCGGAGGTGAAGCCCAGGTTGCGCGTGGTGCCCTGCAGGCCGGAGGCGATCCCGAGCTGCTCGCGGGGCACCAGCGAGAGCAGGGCGCTCGCGTTGGGCACCGAGAACAGGCCCTGCCCGGCGCCGATCAGCGCCAGCCCCGCGAACAGGTGCCCGCGTGCGGGCGCGGTGCCCAGGCCCGCGAGCGCCACGAAGCCGGCGGCCGTGAGCCCCATGCCCACCGTGGTCAGCACGCGCGCGCCGAGGCGGTCCGAGAGCCGCCCCGCCGTGGGCGCGAAGACCAGCGCGGCGAGCGGCAGGATCATGTTCCACATGCCGCTTCGCTGCGTGTCGAAGTGGAGCACCTCCTCGAGGTAGAGGGGCACGTTGATGCCCACCGCGATCGTCACGGCCTGGCTCAGCAGCGTGAGCGTCACGGCCGCGCC
>JBAIWU010000639.1:0-3894 GCA_037917155.1 Candidatus Eiseniibacteriota bacterium | reverse complement strand
GCGGGCCGCCGCGGGACCGCTGCTCGATCCGCTGGCCGCCGGCGAGGTGCTGCGCGGCTGGGTCGAGGAAGCCGGCGCGGCGACCGCGTTCGAGCCCGCACGCTGACCCGGCCGGGTCCCGCCCCCGCGGGCGCTCCTCGCCACGGCCTGTACGCTCTGCTGTCACGGGTGTGATCCAATTTGTCACCCCGGCGATGGCAACGCCCTCTCACTCGCGCGACGGCCGCGGGCCGACCGGTTCGCAACTGATGCGACCACAATGCGCGCCCGCCGGCGCGCGGCCGTCGGGGCGAATCGCCCAGGCGCGGCACGCTGCTTGCCTGATCTCCACGCCGGCGTGGTTACGCCGCGCATGGGCGCGGCTCAACGAGGACCACGTCACAGGGCTCGTACCCGCTCCGCGATGGGCGCCGCCGTCAGGCAAGTCGGCGGCGCCAGCGGGGTCGCCGGACCGCCGGCGGCCCGGGTCGCCCGCCCCGACGCTCAGCCTGCCGAACCGCGCGCCAGCGTCCGCGACATCATCACGAGGTCGTCGCGCTCCGCCCAGCCGATGCGCGCCCAGAAGCGCAGCGCCGGCTCGTTCGTGCGCCAGACGAACAGGTGCACCTTGGGCAGCCCCTGCGCCGCCATCGCCGCGGCCCCGGCCTCGGCCAGCGCGCGGCCGATCCCGAGCCGGCGGCACTCGGGCTCGACCGCGAGGTGGTGCAGGTAGCCGCGCCGGCCGTCGCTCGTGCACAGCACCGCGCCGACGACGCGCCCCTCGCGCAGCGCGACGAACGAGAGCCCCGGGCTGCGCGCGAGGCACGCGGCCACGATCTCCGGCGTCTCGCCGGCGAGGCCGATCCCCTCGCTCGCGCGCCACAGCGCGAACGCGTCCGCGACGTGCGCGGGCCCGAACGGCGCGAGCGTGAACGCGGCCGCGGATCCCACGCGCGCTCAGCGCTTCGCGGTGTCGGCGGGCGCGGGCGCCGGGGACCTGCCGCCGAAGAAGCCCTTGAGCAGCCCGCCCGCGGCCTTGCGCAGGCTGTCGCGCGCCGACTGGAGCTGCGCCCCCGCGCCGGCCTTCCGCGCGCTGTCGGCGGCGAGCCCGAGCCGCTGCGCCAGCGCCTGCGCCGCCGCCGCCTTCGCGTCGGCCGCGAGCTTGTCGCGCTGCTCGGCGAGCGCCTGCGAGGCGCGGCCCGCGAGCCGGTCGCGCATCGCGTTCGTGTCCCACGCGATCCGCGGCGACTTGGCGTTGCCGGTGACGCGCAGGTCGAGCAGCATGCGCCCCTTGTCGTCCGTGAGCGCGCCGGCCGCGAGCGCCGAGCGCGCGTTCAGGGCCGCGGCCGCCTCCGGTGGCAGCGTGACGCTGACCGCGTAGTCGAGCCCGCCGTCGAAGCCCACCGCGCCCGAGAGCGTCCAGTCGCCGCTCGCGCCCGTCAGGTGCACCGGATCGGTCACGACGCGGCCCTGCTCGATGCGCATGGGGAGCTTCAGGTCCTGGAAGGCGACCTGCTTGAGCCGGGGGACCTTCACGAAGGACGCGATCGCGTCGAGCGTGGGCCCGGGTCCGAACGTGCCCTGCGCGAGCTCCGCGAGGCCCACGAGCGTGAGCGTGCGCTTGAGGTCGTCGGGCGTCTGGCCGCTGCCGGAGAAGTCGAGGTTCGTGTTGAGCGTGCCCTTGAGCAGGCCCTTCGCCGGCGTCCAGACCGACAGGATGTCGTTCGCCTGCACGTTCGCCACGTTCGCCTTGACCGCGTACGCGGGCTTGCGCGTGTCGCGCAGGTCGAACTTCGCGCTGCCCGTCACGGTGCCGCCGTAGCCCTGCAGCGAGAACGAGGGCGACTCGAGCGCCGCCGGCGCGAGCGCGACCTGCGCGGCCACCTTCGAGACGTCGAGCTTGCCCTGCTTGAGCCGGTCGATCGCCACCGTGCCGCCGCCGCTCGCGTTGGGCAGGAACGGCGCGCCCGGCGTCGTGGGCAGCAGCTCGGCGAGGTCGAGGTACGGCGAGCGGAAGTCGAACGTGACCCCCGCGGGCGGCGCGGCGTCGGGCTTCGCCATGAGCGCGAGCGGCCGCGTCACCGTGGCGTCGAGCGTGTACGAGGACTGCCCCGCGCGCGCCGAGAAGCGCTGCACGGCGGCGCGCTGCGGCGACAGCAGCACGAGCCCGTTCACGTGCTCGATCGGCTTGGGCAGGTCGGGCCTCGCCACGCTCACCTCGCGCAGCTCGGCGCGCCCGTCGAGCGCCATCGCGCCCGGATCCTTCGCGCGGCCGCTGCCGCGCACGTCGAGGTTCACGTGGCCGGCCAGCGTCGTGCCCGCTGCGCCCGCCTGCTGCGCCACGAGCGGCGAGATCGCCGCGAGGTCGACGTTCCCCTGCACCGCGAAGCGCACGACCGGGTCGGCGAAGTGGCGCGCGGCGAACTGCGCACGCACCGGCTGGCCCGCGACGTTGGCGACGAGGTCGCCGATGCCGACGCTGTCCGGCGCGAAGCGCGCCTCGAAACCGAGCCCGCGCACGTCGGCCGGCGCGCCCGCGTAGCGGAACGCCCCGTCGCGGACGCGCAGCCAGCCCGTGACCGCCGGCAGCGCCGACGGCGCGCCCGGCCCGGGCGCGGCGCCGCGGATCGCGAGGTCGAACGCCATCGCGCCGCTCCCCGAGAGCCCGGCCACCGCCGGCGCGTCGGCCACGGCGAGCCAGCGCAGGACCTCGCCGAAGTCGACGCCGTCGCCGCGCGCGCGCAGGTCGAACCGCGCGTGCGGCCCGACGTCGTCCACGACGCCCGAGAGGGCGAGCTGCGTGCGCCCGAGCGCCAGCGCCAGCTTGCCCAGCGCGAGGCGCTTCGTCTCCGCGTCGAACTTGCCGTCGTGCTCGATGTGGAACTCGAGCTTCGCGAGCCCCTGGTTCAGGTCCGAGAGCCGCGCCGCCGAGAGCGGCCCGAACGCCACGCCCGAGATGTCGGTCGTGCCGGAGGTGGCGATGCGCCTGCCGCCCTGCTCGGCGCTCAGGCGGGTCGTGGTCGCGAGCGCGAGCGCGAGCCGGCGCCCGGCGCGCACGTCGTCCACGAGCACGCGCCCGCCGCGGATCCCGAACGTGCGCACGTCGAGGTCCATCGCCGGCGGCGCGGAGGCCGCCTGCGGCGCCGGCGCGGCGAGGCTGTCGAAGTTCGTGGTGCCGTCGGCGCGCAGCAGCAGGTGCACCGCCGGGCGTTCGAGGATGAAGCGCCGCACGCGCACCGTGCGCGACAGCAGCGCGAGCACATCGAGGTCGAGGTCGATCGCGTCGGCCGAGAACGCCGATCCGCGCCCGAAGCCGCCGGGCTCGGCCAGCTCGGGCTTCGTCACCTTGAGGCGCACGGGCGGGAAGAGCCCGACCGAGGCGCCCTCGAAGCGCACCTCGCGCGCGAGCGCGTGGCGGAGCTGCGCCTCGACGAGCGCCTTCACCTTCGCGGGCGGGAACAGGACGAGCAGGACGACCCAGGCGATCGCGACCAGCGCGACGAGGGCGCCGAGGACGACGAGCGCGATGCGCAACAGCGGGGACTGCGTTCGAGGGTTGGCCATGGCGGCATTCTAGACCTCGAGCGGCGGGCGTCGAGTCAGGGAACGCCCCGCGACCGGGGCCGCGCTCCCGGGACGCCCAATCCGTTGCCCGGCGCGGCGCGGGCGCGTACAGTCGCGCCCGCATGTCCACCACCGCCGAGAGCGTCTTCTCCGCCCTGCGCCAGCACCGGCTCGTGTCGGTGATCCGCGCCGCCACGCCCGAGGCCGCGTACGGCGCGGCGCGCGCCGTGATCCGCGGCGGCATCCGGCTGGTCGAGGTCACATACTCCGTGCCCGACGCGCCCGCGGTCATGCGCCGGCTCGCGGACGAGGACGCCGTCATCGGCGCCGGCACCGTGCTCACGGAGGCCG
>JBAIWU010000638.1:0-9860 GCA_037917155.1 Candidatus Eiseniibacteriota bacterium | reverse complement strand
GCCATGCCCTCGGCGAACCAGAGCGGCATCTGGAAGAAGCCCTGGCCCGAGAGCATCGAGATGCCCGTGCCGTTGTAGAGGATGTCGAACTGGAACGCGTGCGTCAGCTCGTGCACGAGCACGTGCCGGAAGTCCTCGTACGAGCCGGTGAACGGCACGACGACGCGGTCGCGCAGCGGCTCGGTGAACCCTCCCGTGCCGCTGTCGATCAGCTCGTTGATCGTGTTCGTCTGCGAGAAGTCGTTGTGCGAGCCG
Source organism: Candidatus Eiseniibacteriota bacterium (assembly GCA_037917155.1). Lineage (GTDB taxonomy): Bacteria > Eisenbacteria > RBG-16-71-46 > RBG-16-71-46 > RBG-16-71-46 > CAIXRL01. Next base: position 9,605 of record JBAIWU010000638.1, on the reverse strand, counting down.
TAGAGGATGATCGGGATCTTGCGGGTGAGCTTGTGGTCGAGCCGCTTCGAGAACACGGCGTTCGTCTTCTCGGCCAGGTCGAGCGTGCGCATGGCGAGGCTGTCCGACCCGTCGTAGAAGTAGACCTCGAAGTGGTCCGACGAGATCGAGCGCCAGTGGTACAGCTCGTACTGGATCTTGTTCTGGCCGAAGTACTGCGCCCGCGCCGTACCGGCCCCCGCCACCGCCAGCGTCGCCGCCAGCGCGGCGGCCGCCCAAACCCGCAAACGCATCCTCGTGTCCTTTCGTCCCGGTCGCCGGCGCCACCCGGGGCGCCCTCCGTCGACCATACAACACCGCGCGGCCGGTGCGCGTTCCGCCCGAATCGCTCAGTACTCCCAGCGGGCCTTGAGGTTGACGTTGAAGTCGGTGCCCGCCTGGCTCTGGGTCAGCGGCCCGGCCCGGCGGGTGGTCAGCTCGGTCGTCGCGTAGATGAACCGATTGATGCGGTACTCCACCTCGACGTCGCGGTCGAAAAGCGTGTTCGTGCTGGCGATCGGCGGCGTGTAGTCCTGCCCGAGCCCGTGGAGCATCTGCCGGTAGGTCCACGATGTCCGGGAATTGATGTCCCCGCCGACGCTGAGCACGTACCGGCCCTGGCCGCTGAAGAGCTCGCCCTGGTCGCGCGCCACCTCCCACTGGTTGATCGCGTCGTTGAAGTACTTCGAGAGGTCCCGCGAGAGCTGGTTCGAGAGCTGGCGCGTGAGCGAGTTCTGGAGCCAGTCCGTCGGCGTCACGCCCTCTCCGACGAACCGGCCGTACGTGAGTTCCCCGAGGATCTCCCGCTGGTCCCACCCGCTCTGGCTGGACAGTTCGATGACAGGCTCGCTCGAGCGCCCGGTGATGTGGGCGTAGATGACCTCGGTAGCGTTCGACGCAGTCTGGCTCGGGTCAACGGATTGCGACAGCTCCTTGCGACTCGGCTTGAGGCGCGTCTCGGCGGCGATGTCCAGCGTCGGGTCCACGCCCTTCTGGTTGTCGAACGTCAGGTCCGCCTGCGTCACGTTGAAGCGGTTGCTGAGGAAGTAGTAGTGCCCCTTCACGAGGTGCATCTCGCCGAAGATGAGCAGCGAGTCGGGCGTCTGTTCGAGGTCGAGGTCGGCGTCGAACTCCATGTCGCCGTCGGGCGGGCGCCAGCGCAGGTTGCTCGTCGCGTCGAGGTGGATCTTGTAGGTCCAGTAGAGCGGCTCCGTGGTGGCCATGCGCTTCTGCACCTCGGTCTGGTTCGCGAAGTCGAACTCGACGACGCCGCGCCTGAGGTGCACGTTCCCGAGCACCTGCGGCAGGCGCTCCCCGAGCACGCGCGGCCCGTCGACCACCTTGAAGTCGCCGTCGAAGAGCATCGCGTAGAGCCCCTCCTGGCTCGACGCGAAGTCGCGCATCCGCAGGTCGAACGCGTAGTTCGCGTAGTCGAAGCCGCGCAGGTTGACGCTCCCCTTCGACCACACGCGGCCCGTGCGCCCCTGACGCGCCGCGAGCGAGTCGAGCACGATGCGGGTCTCGTCGAAGTGGAGGTCGGCGTAGACGCCCTCGAGCACCTCCTCGCGGCCCGCGGGCCGCGCGCGCCCGTCCCGTACGTGCGCGCGCCCGGAGACGCGCGGGTGCTTCGTCGTGCCGGTGACGCTCGCCTCGAGGTCGAACCGTCCGCCGGCCGACTGGATGAGCGGCAGCAGCGCCGGCAGCAGCTTCAGGTCGCCGCGCGGGACGTCGACGCTCCACTCCATCGGCGCGTCGGGCACCTCGGGCGTCCGCCCCAGCGCCAGCGTCACGGGCATGTGCCCGCGCACGGTCGAGACCACGTCCTGCATCGTGACGAGCGTCTGCGGCACGGTGAGGACGCCCGCGTGGTAGCCCGCCTGCGCCTCGACGCGCTGCGCGCGGTACTCGCGCCAGCCGATGTCGTCCGCCGCGGCGTGGAGGTCGAACTCCGGACGCTGCGGGCTGCCGGAGAGGTCCAGCGAGCCCTCGAGCACGCCCGACCAGCCCTCCGCGCGCGGGGCGAACGCGCCCAGGTGCGCGAGCGTGAGCCGGTGCGCCTCGAGGCCGCCCTGCCACGCGCCGGCGTCCTGCAGCCAGCGCACGACCGCCGTCGCCGTGAGCGAGTCCGGGAACGGCTTCACCGTGCCCTCGACGCGCCCGTGCCCGCGCGCCGTGCCCCCCTCGAGGCCGAACAGGACGTCGCGCACGTCGAGCACGTGCGGCTCCCCGGCGAGCGAGAGGGAGAGCGTGTCGCAGCGGTGCCCCGAGTAGCCCGGCGCCGAGGCGCGGGCGTCGAACGTCCAGCGCGGGTCGCCCGAGCGCCCCGTGACCGCGAGCCGCGCGTCGGCCCTCCCGGCGAGGCCCCACTCGGGCGGCATCCCGACGCGCGAGAGGTCGAGGCCCGTGGCGGTCATCGTGAAGTCGTACGTGCCTCCCGGCGCCGCCCAGCGCCCCGCGGCCACCAGCCGGGCGTCGCGGTCGTTCGCGACCACGCGGTCGAAGCGCGTGCCCTGCGGATCGCCCGAGAGCTCGAGCGGCGGCTCCGCGGTCCACGCGAACTGCGCGCTCGCCGCCGTCGCCGACGTGAGGCGCGCGCGCCACGTCGAGCCGCTCCACGAGGCGTCCCCGGTGCCCGTGAACACCGTGTCGCCGGCGGCCGCGTGCGCCGGCGCGTAGGTCACGACCTGGTCGCCGAGGTGGATCGCCGCGTCGGCGCTGTCGAGGTGGACGCCCACGAAGAAGCCGTCCTGCGCCGTCGCCATCGCCGTCAGGTCGGGCGTCGGCAGCAGCCGGCCGATGACGCGGCGCAGCTGCCAGCGCGCGAAGTGCGCCGCGCTCCAGTCGGTCACGCCGCCCTCGAGGTCGCCGGTCACGAACATCCCCGCGCGGCGGCTGTCGACCGTGCCCTCGCCATGGGCCAGGGTGCCGCGCAGGCCCGAGGCGCGGCCGTCGGGCCACTCGTCGAGCGGGAAGTCCTCGATGGCCCAGGGGCCGCTCCAGCCGTCGTTGCCGATGCGCGCGTCGAGCGCGAACGTGCCGCCGCGGCGCCACGCCCGCACCGCGAACGAGTCCGTCGCGGAGGCCGGGAAGTCGACCCGCACCACGGCGCTGTCGACGTTCCAGCCCACCCACTGGGACGGGGCCAGCCGCACGTCGAGCCGCGAGCTGTTCGCCTTCCCGCGCGAGTCGAGCGCGTACTTGAACGAGCCGTTCAGCCGTCCCGCGGGCCAGCCGTCGAGACGCAGCGCGTGCCAGTGCGACGGGTCGGCGTCGGTCGCCTCCGCGGCGAGCGTCCAGCCGAGCTTCGACCAGCGCAGCCGCCCGCGCTCCACGTTGCCCGCGAGCGAGCGGCCCGCGAGCGAGTCGAGCGAGAGCTCGCGCCCGTTCCACTCGAACCGCCCGCGGGCCACGAACGCGAGGCTGTCCCACGCGCCGTCGCCGTCCACGCGCCCGAGCCAGCGGCCGCCGTGCGTCGCCTCCGCCCGCAGGTGTCCCTCGCCCGGCACGTCGAATTCGTTGTTGTCGAAGACCTCCGCGAGCCAGCGCCAGCGCACGCGCTCGACCTCGGCGCGCACGACCTGCACGGAGCTGCCCGCGCGCCAGCCGCCGTCGAGCCGCAGCGCGAGGTCGGGCGTGCGCAGCTCGCGCACGCGCACGCGGACCGAATCCGTGTCGCTCACGAGCTCGGCGGCGAGCCGGTCGAGCCGGCTGTGCCAGGGGCCCCTGCGCCACGACATGCGCTCGAGCGCGACGCGCGTCACGCCGCCGGTCGAGCCGCTCGCGCGCAGGTCCACCCCCTCGAAGCGCCCGAGCGGCCTGGGCGTCTCGACCCGCGCGTCCGCGAGCGTCAGGCTGAACGCGAGCTCCCGCCGGGGGCGCGCCTTCGCGGGCCCGGTCGACCTCCACGTGGGCAGCCGCCAGGCGCGCCCGGGGCCGCCGTCGAGGTGCACGACCGCGTGGTCGACGGAGACGTCGACGGGGCGGTTGCCGCCGCGCAGGAGCGAGAGCGCCGAGTAGCCCACGCGCATCTCCGATGCCTCGAGGAGCGGCTGGCCGTCCGAGCGGAAGCGCACCCGGGGCTCGATCACCCGGAACCCCGAGAGCGGGTTGCCCTTGATGTCCCGCATCGTGAGCACCAGGTCGCTGTGCCCGGCCAGCTCGTGGTTGATGAGCAGCGTCAGCTCGCGCGCGACGAGCTCGGTGCGGTTCGCGAGGTAGAGCACGGCGCTCGCGACCACGATCACCACGAGCGCCAGCAGCGAGAGCAGGAACACGCGCACGAGCTTGCCCACGGTCCAGCGCACCGGCTGCGGGACGTGCTCGACGACCTCGTGCAGCTCCTCGCGCAGCGTCTCGACGACGCCGTGAGGCTCGTGTCCCGGTTCGCGCTCGTGGTCGTGCGGCTCGGGCGTCGGGGTCTGGGAGGTGTCGTCGCTCATGCGCGCGGGACCCGGGAGGTGGGGTGCATCAGAAGGACGGCCCGATGGCGAACTGGTAGACGAACGGCGTGTTGCCGCGCGGGAAGTCCGGCCGGTCGCTCCACGCGAGGTCGATGCGCAGGGGGCCGAACGGCAGCACGAGCCGCCCGCCGACCCCGTAGGTATAGCGGATGTCGCCGTCGTTCACCCGGTTGGCGTTCCACGGCGCCACGAAGTCCCTCGAGCGTATGTACTCCGGCCGGGCCCAGACATTCCCGGCGTCGACGAACGCCTCGAGCCCCAGCGGCCCGGCCAACGGGATGCGCCACTCGAGGTTGACGAGCCCCATGGCCAGCCCGCCCGCCGCCGGGATGCCGTTCTCGGCGTAGCCGCGCATGGAGTTGACGCCGCCGATGAAGAACCGGGACTCGCGCGGCACCCGGGCCACCTCGGCGTCCGCGGCGTCCGGCGAGAAGTTGTCGGGAACGTTCCCGAACGGACGCATGACGCCCGCCGTGGCGCGCGCGGCGAACGTCCAGCCGTTGCGCATGGGCGTGTACCACACGGAGGAGAAGACGCCCTTGTGGTAGTAGCTCGTGCCCTTGAGGGGCCCGCCCGCGAGCTCGCCCGAGAGCGTCTGGTACGAGCCGCGCCGCGGCACGATCTTGTCGTCGCGCATGTCGCGCTCCACCGTGAGGCGCAGCGTGTGCGTCCGGTAGCTCGGCAGGACCGCGTGCTTGAGCGAGTCGGCGACGGCCTGCTGGAGCGAGTCGCTGCCCGCGAAGTCCCCGAGCATCTGGTAGCTCTGTCGCGCGAAGATGTTCTCCTGGACGAGCGTCACACGCGCGATGTGACTCAGCTCGCGGTACAGCGAGAAGTTGAAGCCGGGCCCCTCGACGTGCTTGACGAACGCCGGGTTCGAGCGGTCCCAGTCGCTCACGTAGAAGCCGCTCGACTGCGCCAGCAGCCGGATGCCGAGGAACCACGGCTCGCTGAGCGTCAGCGTCGCCGACTCGTGCTTGGGGTGGTTCTGCCCGTCGCGCGCGAGCTGCCCGGCCAGCACGACGCCCAGCGCCCGCGTGTCGATGTTGCGGTGGCCGAGCTCGCTCGTGATCTGGTAGCGGTTCGTCGTGCCGCTGCCGATGCCGACGTCCACCCAGCGCGGCGCGCGCTCGGTCACGCGCAGCAGCAGGTCGATGCGGGCGGTCCCGGAATCCGGCACCGTGCTCACCTGCACCTGCCGGAAGAGCCCCGTGCCGTAGAGCCGCTCCACGGACTGGTCGAGCCGCGAGCGCCGGAATACGTCGCCGGGCTTGAGCAGCAGCTCGCGCCGGCCCAGCGACTCGCGCACGCGCGGGCCCTTGAGGTACTCGATGCGGCCCACCCGGTACTGCGGGCCCTCGTCGAGCACGTAGCGCACGCGCACGTGCGCGCTGTCCGGCACGCCGCGCCGCGCCGTCGTGTCCACCCGTGCGTTGTAGCCGCGCTCCTGGTAGAGCGCGCGCAGCTTGAGCGCGTCGAGCTGCAGGAACGCCGGGTCGAACGGCCGGCCCGGCTGCGCGAGCAGCGACTTCCGCAGTTCCGCCGGCGTGTAGACGTGCGCGCCGCCGATCTCGACCGCGCCGACCCGCGTGAGCGCGCCCTCCTGCACGTCGAACTCGATGCGCGCCGAGCGCGGGTCACGGCCCGGCAGCACCTTCACCGTCACCGCCGCGTCGAGGTAGCCGTAGTGGCGGTAGAGCGAGACGATCGCGGTCGAATCGGCGCGCAGGTAGTCGCGCCGCACGAGCGGGCGCTCGCGCCACGGCAGGCGCGAGGGGCCGCGGGTGCGCAACCCGGCCGCCGCGAGGTCGTGGCGGTGCAGGTGGTGCAGCCCTCGGAAGCGCACGCTGGCGATCGTGCGCAGCTCCTCCGGCAGCTCGTCCGCCCCGCTCGGCGCCTGCGCCAGCGCCGCGTGCGACGCGACGGCGGCGAGCAGCGCGACGGCCAGCGCGAGCGTGCGGGCCGCTCTAGTGGGGCGCAGGGGCAACCGTGGTCGTCTCCCGCGGGGCCCGGTCGAGAGCGCGCATGCGCTGGAACGGCCGCACGATGTCCTTCGAGATGATGAAGACGAACAGCGTCCCCACCAGCACGAGCCCCACCTTCTGGAAGTTGAGGTACATCCGCGCCGTCAGCGCGCGCCGGCGGAAGGCCTCGATCAGCGCCAGCAGGATGTGACCGCCGTCGAGGAGCGGCACCGGCAGCAGGTTGAAGGCCATGATCGCGATGTTGATCATCGCGAGGAAGTTCAGGAACTCGTCGACACCGTGCCGCGCGGCGTCCCGCGCCATCTGGCCGATGAAGATCGGCCCGCCCACGTACTCGCGGTAGTAGATCGGGCGGCTGATCGACAGCCACATCCCCGCGTACACCTGCTGCACGAGGCTGCCGGTCGCGGGGAACGCCTCCAGCACCGCGCGCCGGAAGGGCAGCCGCTGCGTCCACGACAGCCCGCGCGGCGGCTCGATGCCGATGATGCCGTCCTGGTGGCCGCCCCCGCCCGACTGGCTCAGCGGCCGCACGACGATCATGACGAGCCGGCCGTCGCGCTCGATCGTGAGCGGCACGTCCTGGTCCGTGCGCGGGCGCAGCAGGCCGCCGATCTGGTCGAACGACGACACCCGCTGCCCGGCCACGGCGACGATGCGGTCGCCCTCGCGCACGCCCGCGCGGTACGCCGGCAGGCCGCTGCGCACCATGCCGACCATCGCCGGGATCCGCGGGGGCTCGAGGCTGCCCAGCACGGCGCGGGCCGCGGCCGCGGGCACGGTGACGGCGGCCCCCCGGCCGTCGCGCACGAGCGAGAACGCCAGGCTCGCGTTCGTGTCGCGCGCCGCGGCAGCCAGTTCGAGGTCGTGCCACGTGCGGATCGGCGTCGCGCCGACCGCGACGATGCGGTCGCCCTCGCGCAGGCCCCGCGCGTATCCGGCGCTGCCGGGCTCGAGGGGGCCCAGCACGTTGACCGCGTCGGGCTGCTTGAAGCCGGTCGACAGCACGATCACGAGCACCAGCCACGCGGTCACGAGGTTCGCCGCGGGCCCCGCGAGCGCGATGAGGATCCGGCCGAACCAGTGGTGGGTCAGGAACTGCTCCTGCCCGCCCGCGGGGATCCGGCCGTCCTCGGTGGGCTGGTCGCCCGCCATCTGCACGAAGCCGCCCAGCGGGATCCAGGCGATGCAGTAGCGCGTGCCCCCGGCGTTGAAGCCGACCAGCTCCGGCCCCATGCCCATCGAGAACTTGAGCACGGTGACGCCGCGCCACTTGGCGGCCAGGAAATGGCCGAGCTCGTGGAAGAAGATGACGATCCCGAGGACCAGCGCGAGGTCGATTACGAACTGCAGGGCGTCGCCCATGATCACGACATCTCCGGAGCCGGTGGGAAGTCGCGCCGAAGCTACCCTCGGCGATTCGACAGCGTCAAGCGTACGAGGGGGTTATCGGCCGGGAGGCGCCGCCGCTGCGGCCCCGCGCCGAGCCGACAGCACGCGCTCGTACTCCGCGAGCGAGCGCCGGGCGGTGACGTCCGCGCCGAACCCCTCGACGCTCCGCGCTCCGGCCGCGGCCCACGCGCGCCGCGCGCCGGCGTCGGCGAGCGCCCCGGCCACCGCATCGGCCACGGCCCCCGGCTCGAGCGCGCGCACCAGCCGGCCCGTGACGCCGTCCTCGACCACCTCGGGGATGCCGCCCACGGCGGTCGCGACGATCGGCACCCCGAGCGCCTGCGCGTCGAGCAGCGACGTGCAGAGTCCCTCGAGGTGGCTCGTCAGCACGAAGAGGTCGAACTGCCGAAGCAGCGCCCGCGCGTCGGGCCGGAAGCCCGGCATGCGCACGCGCTCGGCGAGGCCCAGCTCGGCGCGGCGCCGCTCGAGCGCCGCGCGGCACTCGCCCTCGCCCAGCCAGACGAACGTCGCGCCCGGCGCGCGGCGCAGCACCTCCGGGACCGCCTCGAGCAGCAGCGCGTGGTTCTTGTGCGGCGCGAGCGAGGCGACCGTGCCGATCACGGTGGCGCCGGGGGGCAGGCCGAGCCACCCGCGCAGGTCGGCGCCCGGCGCCATGCCCTCGGCCCGCACCGCGGCCAGGTCGATGCCGCTCGGCACGAGGGCGAGCCGGCCCTCCGGAACGCCCGCGGCGCGCATCACGTCCATGACCCCGCGGCTGATGCAGAGGTAGCGGTCGACGGGCAGGGCGTACTTGAGGCGGCTGAGCGGGTGGGTCGCCACGGCGAAGTCCACGCGCCGCGACACGACGACGCCGCGAACGCCGGCCGCGCGCGCCGGGAGCGCGCCCAGCGCGTGCGCGTGGGCGCTGTGCAGGTGCGCGACGTCGGCGCCGAACGCCCCGAGAGCGCGCCAGGCGCGCCAGGCGGCGACCGGGTCGAGCTCGCCGCGCGAGGGCCATGCCTCGCCCGCGAAGCCCTCGGCGCGAGCCCGCTCGAGCAGCGGCCCCGGCGGCGCGAGCAGCCGCTGCTCGACGCCGAGCGCGCGCAGGCCGCGCAGCAGCAGCAGGACCTGCCCCTGCCCGCCGCGCCACGTGCGGCCGGTGTCGAGGTGCGCGACTCTCATGTCGTCGCGCTCCCGCGCGAGCGCTGCCGCAGCCGCGCGTACTTGAGCCGGACCTGCCGCGCGGCGTACCAGCAGAGCAGCAGCCCCGGGCGCCCGTCGAGGAACCCGAGCTGGAGCACGTACTGGCGCAGGAAGCGCAGCGGCGGGCGCAGCGCCACGTCGAGCGCGCCGGCGCGGCGGCCGGCGCGGAACGCCTTCTCCGCGTTCGCCTCGCCGTAGCGGACCAGCTTGGTCTCGCAGTCCTCGCGCGTGCGGTAGCTGTGGTGGACCAGCCCCGCACCCAGGGCCGCGACGACGGGTCGCCCGGGCTCGCCTGGGGCGGGCACGAACACGAGCCGCTCGTGCACCGGGGCGTCGTCGAAGCGCGTGCACCGCCGGCGGAAGAGCCGCGGCACGCGCTCGCGCTGCCAGCCGCAGTGGCGGATCGCGTGCCCTAGGAACGTGCTCGTGCGCGGCAGCGTCACGCACCAGGGTGCCGCGCCGCCGCGCGCGCCCGGCCAGCCGCCCGCGGCCAGCGTCGCCAGCGCCGCGGGCTCGAGTCGCTCGTCGGCATCGATCCAGAGCACCC
>JBAIWU010000637.1:0-3534 GCA_037917155.1 Candidatus Eiseniibacteriota bacterium | reverse complement strand
CGTCTCCGGCGGGGCGTCGCCTTTCGGCGCGACCCCGGGACGCGGCCGGCTGGGGGGTCAGCGGCCGGTGCCGAAGGCGTCCAGGAGCCGGGCCGTGTGCCGGGCGTGCTTCACGTACAGGTCGATGCGGATGTTCTCGTCCGGCGCGTGCGCGCGCGTGTCGGGGTAGCCGCAGCCGGCCGTGGCGACGGGGACGCCCAGCTCGTGGATGAAGCAGTGGTTGGGGCCCGAGCCGCCGATCATGGGCACGATCTGCATGGGCACGCCGTAGACCGGCTCGGCCGTCCTCGACACGAGCGCGAGGAACGGATCGTCCGGGTCCGTCCGGCCGGCCGGGTTGCCGCCGAGGAACTCGATCTTCACGTCCAGGAAGCCCTCCGCGTCGAGGTGCGCGCGCAGGTTGCGCAGCACCTCCTGCGGCGTCTGGTCGGGCACGAGGCGGAAGTCCACCTTGGCGCTCGCGCGCGCAGGCAGGACGGTCTTGGAGCCCGCACCCTGGTAGCCCGAGGTGAGCCCGCACACGGTGCACGTGGGCTCGAACACCTCGGCGATGCGCAATTCCGGCCCGCCCTCGAGGCCGCGCAGGAACGAGGCGATGCCGTAGCGCCCGCGCAGCTCGTCCGCGGTCTCCGGCATGGCCGCGATCAGCTCGCGGTCCCGCGCCGAGGGCGGACGCACCGTGTCGTAGTGGCCCGGGATGCGGATGCGCTCGTCGGGGCCCTTGAGCGAAGCGAGCGCCCAGACGAGCCGCCACGCCGCGTTCGGGAAGATCGAGCCGCCGAGGCCGGAGTGCACGTCGAGCAACGCCGTCTCGACCGAGAGCTCGACGTAGCAGATGCCGCGCAGGCCCGCGTACTGGATCGGCACGTCGTGGTGGTCGACCGACCCGAACTCCCAGAGGCAGGCGTCGCCGCGCAGCCGCTCGCGGTGCTCGCGCACGAAGGCGGGCAGGTGGACGCTGCCCACCTCCTCCTCGCCCTCGATGACGAATTTGACACGGCAGGGCAGCTCGCCCTCGAGCGCGAGCAGCGCGTCGATCGCCAGCAGGCGCGCGGTGAGCTGGCCCTTGTCGTCGCTCACGCCGCGCCCGAACAGCCGGCCGTCGCGACGCGCCGGCTCGAACGGCGGGCTCGTCCACAGCTCGAGCGGCTCGGCCGGCTGGACGTCGTAGTGGTTGTAGACGAGCAGCGTCCGTTCGCCGCGTCCCGCTCGCTCCGCCACGATCACGTCGGGGCCGCCCGACGGCATGCGCTCCACGGCGAAGCCGCGGCGCTCGAGCATGCGCGCGACGAGCGCCGCGCACTCGTCCATGCCCACGCCCTGCGCGGCGATGCTGGGCTGCGCCACCAGCGTCGAGAGCTCCGCGAGGTTCTCGTCGAGGTGCGAATCGATCCAGCGGTCGATGGAGTCGAAGTCGGTCATCGGGGGCTCCTCGGGAGCGCGGGGGTGGACGTCAGGCTTCGGGGGGCAGCAGCAGCTCGGCCGATTCGTCGTACTGGAACAGCTCGCCGAACCGGCCCCACTCGACGATCGTGTCGAACGTCCGGTCGAGGTTCTCGTCCGGCAGCGTGAGCGCCAGCGTCTCGAGCACGAACCCGCGCTCGACGCCCTCCGCGCCCTGGCGGGCGAGCACGCGCGCGAGGTCCGAGAACAGCCTCAGCTTGAGCAGGGCCTCGCGCCAGATCGCCTGCCGCTCGCCCGCGGCGACGGCCTTGAGGAAGCGCCGGCCCTCGGTCTCCAGCAGCACGAGGCGCTTGGGCGTGTCGACGAAGTCGAGCATCTCCGCGCCCTTGACCACCGTGATGACGCGCCCGAACTCCTTGTGGGTGTCGGACACGATGCGGAACAGCTCGTCCTGCCCGCCGCGCGCGTCGAGGTATTCGAGCAGGCCCACGATCTCCCCGGGCGACGCGTCCGGCAGCGGCTCCACGGCCTGGAAGCCCGGCGTCGGCGGCGCGCCGGCGAGGTCGGGCAGCTCGCTTCCGGTGATGATGTCGTGGAGCTGGTCGACCAGCCGCAGGATCTCGGGCGAACGGTAGTCGCGCGGACGCGGCAGCCGGTTCTCGACGATCGTCCGGATCACGCCCGGGTTGGCGCCGAGCACCACGATCCGGTCGGCCATGTAGGCCACTTCCTTGATGTCGTGGCTCACCATGAGGATCGAGGAGAGCTGGTGCTCCTTCGCGGTCCAGATGTCGATGACCTCGGCGCGAAGGCTCTCCGCCGTCAGCGCGTCGACCTGGCTGAACGGCTCGTCCATGAACAGCAGCTCGGGATCCACGGACAGGGCCCGCGCCATGCCCACGCGCTGCTTCATGCCGCCGGACAGCTCTCGCGGGTACGAGTGCTCGAAGCCCGCGAGGCCGACGCGGTTCACCGCCCGCTCCACGCGGTCGGGGATCTCGCCCGGCGGCACGCCGCGGGAATGCAGTACGGTCGCCACGTTCTGCCACACGGTCATCCACGGGTAGAGCGCGAAGCTCTGGAAGACGATCGCGACGCCCGGGTTGAGGCCGTCCAGCCGCTGCCCGTGGTAGCGCACCTCGCCCTCGGTGGGCGGAATCAGTCCCGCCAGCACGCGCAACAGGGTCGACTTGCCGCAGCCGGACGGTCCGAGCAGCGCCACGACCTCGTTCGCGCCGATCGAGAGGCTGATGTCCTCGAGCACGGGGAGCGCGCGTCCCGTCGGCAGGTGGAACGTGTGCGAGACGTGGCGCGCCTCGCAGAGCGTTCCGTTCGTGGTGCCGGTTTCGGGGGTCGAGCTCATGCGGTCGTGGCCTTCAGCGGTTGAGCGAGTAGCGCGCCTCGGCGAGCCGGTAGCAGCGCCGCCAGACGTTGCGGTTGAACAGCATCACCATGGTCGACAGGATGAGCACCCCGGACGCCAGGCCCGGCAGGTCGCCGTTCTCCGCCGCGCGGCTGATCAGCGAGCCCACGCCGAGCGTGGTGGCGACACGGCCCTTGAACGAGACGTACTCGGACACGATGCTGGCGTTCCAGGCCCCGCCCGCGGCCGTCACCCACCCGGTCACGAGGTACGAGAACACGGCCGGAATGTACAGGGTTCTCATCCGCGCCCACAGCCCCAGACGGTAGCTGCGCGCGGCCTCCTTGAGGTCGGCGGGGATGGCCATCGCGCCCGCGATCACGTTGAAGAGGATGTACCACTGCGTGCCCAGCAGCATGAGGACGATGCTGCCCGTCCCCAGCGGCATGCCCGCGGCGTGCATCAGGGCGATGACGATCGGGAACAGCATCGGCGCGGGGAACGACGCGGCGATCTGGATGACCGGCTGCAGGATGCGCGAGAGCCGCGGCGAGAGGCCGATCGCGAGCCCCACGGGCAGCGTCCAGAGCGTGCCGAGCGCGGTCGAGGCGAGCACGCGCGCCAGCGTCAGCACCGCGGCGAGGAGCGTGAGCCCCCACGTCGCGGGCGTCACGCTGCGCAGCAGCAGCAGGAGCCGCACGCCCCCGAAGAGCAGCGCCGCGAGCACCAGCACGAACGCGGCGAGGGCCAGCGTGGCCCCGCCGGGA
>JBAIWU010000636.1:0-12097 GCA_037917155.1 Candidatus Eiseniibacteriota bacterium | reverse complement strand
GTGGCCCCGCGCGAGCTGCCGCACGCGCTGGCCGGCGATGGAGAAGATCGCGAGGTCGAGATCGCCCCCGGCGGCCAGCGTGAACCGCAGTCGCGTCGCGCCCTGGGCGGGGTTCGGCCACGGCGCGTCGAACGCGGGCGCGTCCGCGGCCGCGACGGGCGCGACGCCCGCCGCCAGCGGGCCGAACATCTCGATCCGGCTGTTGCCCGTGTCCGCGACGTACACGAGGCCATTGGCGCCGGTCGTGACCCCGTACGCGTTGTTGAACTGGCCGTCCCCCGCGCCGTAGCCGCCGACGAGCGCGAGCCAGGTCCCGGCGCGATCGAACGCTTGCACGCGGCTGCCGCTCTGCTCGCTGACGTAGATGACGCCCGCGGAGTCGGCCGCGATCCCGATCGGGCCGTTGAACTGGCCCGCGCCCGAGCCGTAGCCGCCCCACTGCGCGAGGTACGTGCCCGAGCTCGTGAACTTCTCCACCCGGTTGTTGCCGAAGTCCGTCACGTAGACGTTGCCGGCGTTGTCGGCCGCGACGTCGGTGGGCGTCAGGAACTGGCCGCCGCCGCTGCCCGAGGTGCCCCACATGCCGAGCCACGTCCCGGCGAGCGTGAAGACCTGGATGCGATCGTAACCGTCGGCGACGTAGATCCGGCCGCTGCCGTCCACGACGATGCCGTAGCAGTAATTGAACTGTCCCGGGTTGACGCCTGCGCTGCCCCACTGGCCCAGGTAGTTGCCGTCGTTGTCGAACTTCTGGATGCGGCAGTTGCCCAGATCGGCCACGTACACGTCGCCGGTGGCGTCCACCGCGATTCCCCACGGGATCGAGAACTGCCCGGCGGCCGTGCCGGCGCTGCCCCACTGCTTCACGAACGCGCCGTAGCGGCCGAACTTCTGCACGCGGTCGTTGTCACGATCCACCACGAAGACGTCGCCGGCGGAATCCACGGCGACGCCCTCGGGCGTGTGGAACTGGCCCGCGGCCGTCCCGTACGAGCCCCACTGGAGGAGGTAGTGGGTCGACTGGGCGTGCGCGGCTCCGTGCGACAGCACGCCCAGCAGGGCGAGCGCCACGACGATGCCGTGAAGGCGGGGCGCCGGGGTCATGCGCGGATCCTCCGTCGGTGGCGGGGTCGCGCGGGCGGCGGGCCGCCGCCGACCCCGGCGAAAGCGTGTCCTCACATGCAACGAGTGTGGGGGCACACGATCCGGTGTTCAACGGAAGAAGCGCCGGGGCCGGGATGCGGGCGGGGACCGGGGCGGCCGCCGACGCCGGCGGGATCGGCCGCGCGCGAGAGTTGTTGACGCTGAGATCGTCCTCGCACGATACTGCCGGCCCCATGGACTCCCTCGTCGGGCAGAGCCTCTCGCACTACAACGTGACCCGGAAGCTGGGAAGCGGCGGGATGGGCGTGGTCTACGAGGCCGAGGACACGCGTCTCGGCCGGCGCGTCGCGCTCAAGTTCCTTCCCTCCGGACTCGAGCACGACACGCTGTCGCTGGAGCGCTTCCAGCGCGAGGCCCGCGCCGCCTCGGCGCTCAACCACCCCAACATCTGCACCGTGTTCGCGATCGAGCAGCACGAGCGCCAGCACTTCATCGTGATGGAGCTGCTCGAGGGCCGGACGCTGGCGGAGATGATCGGCGGCCGCCCGTTCGAGCTGGACCTGATGCTCGACCTGGGGATCCAGATCGCGGACGCGCTGGAGTCGGCGCACGCGCGCGGGATCGTGCATCGCGACATCAAGCCGGCGAACCTGTTCGTCAACGCGCGCGGACAGGTGAAGATCCTGGACTTCGGCCTGGCCAAGATCGAGGGCGCGCGCCGCCCCGGCGACGCGGCGGGCGCGGTCTCGCAGCTCGAGACGATGCCGGCGCCGAACGACCTGACCGTGCCCGGCACCGCCGTGGGTACGGTGTCGTACATGTCGCCCGAACAGGCGCGCGGGCAGCTGACCGACCTGCGCACGGACCTGTTCTCCCTCGGCACCGTGCTCTACCAGATGGCGACCGGGACGCTGCCATTCCCGGGCGAGACCTCCGCGGTCGTGTACGAGGCGATCCTCAACCGCGACCCCGCCCCCGCGCCGGACGTGAACCCGGGCCTGCCGCCCGATTTCGGCCGGATCCTCGACAAGGCGCTGGAGAAGGACCGGAACCTCCGCTACCAGACCGCGACCGAGCTGAAGACCGACCTGATCCGGCTCCGGCGCGACCTCGCCTCCGGCTCCCGGCGCCCCGCCGAGAGCGTCGATTCGCGCGCCGGCGCGGCCACGCGGCAGGCGGAGAAGTCCATCGCGGTGCTCTACTTCGAGAACCTCAGCGGCGTGAAGGAGGACGAGTACTTCCGCGACGGCATCACCGAGGACATCATCACCGAGCTCTCGAAGATCAAGGGCCTGAAGATCCTTCCACGCCCCGCGGTGCTCACCTATCGCGACCGGTCGGTGACCGCGCAGCAGGTCGGCCGCGAGCTGAACATGGCGTACGTGCTGGGCGGCAGCCTGCGCCGGGCCGGCAACCGGCTGCGCATCAACGCGCAGCTCATGGACGCCCGCACCGACTTCCCGCTCTGGTCGGAACGCTACGACCGCGAGATGCAGGACGTCTTCGAGGTGCAGGACGAGATCGCGCGCAAGATTGCCGAGGCGTTGCGCATCACGCTCACCCCGCAGGAGCAGGAGGCGATCGCCGCCAAGCCCACGGAGAACCTGCAGGCGTACGACCTCTACCTGCGCGGCAGGAGCCACGCGCGCCGCGTGACGCGGCAGGACCTCGAGTTCGCGCTCCAGATGTTCGAGGGCGCTGTCGCGCTCGATCCGGACTTCGCGCTGCCGCTGGCGGGGATCGCGAACGTCTGCGCCCAGTACCACTACCACTACGACCGCGGCGCGGCGTGGACCGAGCGGGCGCTGGCCGCGGCGCAGCGCGCCGCGGCGCTGCAGCCCGACCTGCCGGAGGTGCAGGTGGCGCAGGCCTGGATCCTCTACATCCAGAAGAAGTACGACGATGCCGCGCGCTGCGCGCAGAGGGCCATCGACCGCAAGCGCGACTGCGAGGGCGGATACTACATCCTCGGGCGGGCGCTGTTCGCGTCGGGGCACTACCAGGAGATCGCGAACATGGCCGACGCCGCGATCGAGGCCTGCGGCGACGATTACAACGTCTACGTCCCGATCAACAACGCGCTCGGCGCGATCGGCAAGGACGAGGCGCTGCGCAACGTCCGCCAGCGCCGCATCACCGCGCTCGAGAATCACCTCAAGCTCGTCCCCGACGACGCCCGCGCCCGCGCGCACCTCGCGGGCGACTACGCCGACGTCGGGCGGAACGACGAGGCGGATCGCGAGGTCAGATTCGCCGTCGCCCTGCGCCCGAACGACGCGAACCTGCTCTACAACGTGGCCTGCGTGTACTGCAAGATGAGTCGCAAGCCCGAGGCGCTCGAGGCCCTGCGCAAGGCGTGGGACGCGGGGATCAAGGATGCCGACTGGACCCGGCGGGATCCCGATCTCGCCCTGCTCCACGGCGATCCCGAGTTCGACTGCCTCTTTCCCGAGAGCCAGGTGGGCGCATAGCACCCGGGCGGCACGCGTGGCCGGGTGGCCGCGGTGGCGCCGGCGCACAGGCCGCTCGTCCGCGCCCTCCGGCGGGCGCTTCCCCGTTGGCCCGAGCGGGCGCGCGGCCTAAGATGAGCGTGGCGGCCGGTGGGTCCCCGCATGTGCCGCCATCCACGTCCGCGCTGGAGCCCGCCATGCCGCGCCATCGCGTGATCCTGTTGGCGATCTGCGCCGCCGCGTGCGCGTCGGCGCGATCCGCGCCCGCCGCGGCGCGCGCGCCGGGCGCGTCGCCCGCCGGCGTGCAGCTCATCGCCCGGATGTACATGATCGAGTCCTACTGGTCGACGCCGATCGTGCCGCGCATGAGCGCCGATGGCGACCCGCTCGCGCCGCTGGCCGCCCCGGAATCGCTGCTGAGCAGTCGGCCCACATACGTCAACTGGGCCACGTACAAGAACCCCGCCGTGTGCGGCTCGTGGACCGACCAGCTCTACCTCGACTACCAGCCCATATCGACCATCCGGCGCTCCAACTGCCAGTGGCTGTCCATGTCGTTCCCCGCGGTCAACGATGGGCCGTTCGTGGTGCGAGGGGGCCGGCACCAGCTCTCGGGCCAGCCCGACGTCTACCGCGAGGTATGCGACGATCCCTCGTTCCCGCCCGAGGGCTGGTGGGCGCAGTGGGTCTGGAGCCCGATGCCCACGGCGAAGGAATCGCCGTTCACGAGCAGCCAGCCGCCGCCCGCGAACGGCGCGTACCTCAACTTCTCGCAGCCGTGCGCCGACGGCTTCGAGGTGAAGCGCGCGAACGCGTACGCATGGGTCGTGGCCGCCGTCGCGAGCGACCCGGCGAAGAACCACGACCTGATCGTCTACTCGGATCCATGGACCGGCGGCAACACCGGCTTCAGCCAGGTGCTCCGGCGCTCGAGCCAGGCAGCGGGCCACGTGGACTTCGTCGTCGGCACCTCCGGCTCGGCCCTCCCCGCCGTGTTCCCCGCCGTCGTGCGGAAGAGCGACGCCGACAGCTCCGGCTACACTCTCGACTGGAGCGACGCCGCCCGCCGGCGGGACGCCACGGCCGAGGCGAGGTGGTCGGGCGCGCTGGGGCCGAACCGGCTCGCCGACGTCTACGAGGTCTGGCTGGGCGCGGGCGCTCACGTGCGCATGAACCTCACCCGCACGAGCGGCAGCAATGCGCTTGGCGCGGCCGTGTTCCCGCCGGGCCCCGACTCGGCGTGGACGCGCGCCGGGGCGATCGCGACCGGCGCCACGTACCAGGCCGATGCGAACGACACGCTCGCCGTGACCGCGACGCGCAGCGGCTGGTATCCGGTCGTCGTCTACCGCGACGGCCCGCCCGCAGCCGGCGAGACCTCGGGCTACGTGCTCGCGGTCGGCTCCGCGGCGCTGCTCGGCGTGCCGGCCGGGCCCACGCGGCTGTTCTTCGCCGGTGCCGTTCCCAACCCCGTGCGCGTCGGGGCGCGCTTCGAGTACGGCCTCGCCGCCGCCGGCCCCGTGCGGCTCGCGCTCTACGACATCGGCGGCAGGCTCGTGCGGACGCTCGTCGACGGCGAGCAGGCCGCCGGCCGGCGCACGGTCGCGTGGGACCTGCGCGACGCGGGCGGCGCGCGCGTCGGCGCCGGCGTCTACTGGGCCCGCTTCGAGGCCGCGGGCACGACGCTCGCGCGACGCGTGGTCGTGGCGCGATGACGAGGGCCTCCGGTCCGCGGACCGGAGGCCCCCATTCGCATCACCCCGCGGGCGGGCGTCGCTAGTACACCCAGACCTCGGCGTGCTTGTGACCCGGCTGGTTCACGTCGTCGCCGCCCAGGACGATGACGTGCGAGACCCCGCCGGCGTCCGTGTAATCGAGCGCCGCATGGTTGAAGAGGTTCCCGCCGCCGGCCGAGGCGATCGTGTGCGAACCGGTCGCGCCGTTGAAGCTGGTGACGCTGCCGTCGGCCTGGAGCTGCGCGTAGCTCTCCTCGGTCGAGCCGGTGGCGGCGCCGTTGTAGAGGCCGCCCGTGACCAGCACGTACCCTCCCGCGGTGACGGCGGTGTGCTTGCACACGGCCTTCGTGAGGCCCGAGCCGTTGACGTTCCACGAGAGGAGATCGCCGGTCGGCAGGTTCACGTGCGCGTAGGCCACCTGGGAGAGGTCCACCGACGTGTTCAAGGTGGAATCGTTCGGCGCCGCCGAGGCGCTGTCGCCGCCGAAGGCGTAGACGCAGCCGCCGAACTCGCCGACGGCGTGGTAGCTCCTCGCCGGCGGCAGCGACGGCTCCGTCACCCACGCGCCCAGCGTCCCGTTGGAGGCGATGCGGCTCCGGTACACGCCGCCGGCGGGCGCGTTGCCCGTTCCCGAGCCCCCGACCACGTAGAGATCGCCGTGGAAGATGACGGCGCCGGCCGAGTGCAGGGCGACGGGCAGGGCGGTCGCCGGCGTCCAGCTCGACATGATGCCGTCGGCCCCGAGATCGCAGCGGTAGACGTTCGACGTCGGTTGTCCCGCCGCGTCGGTGGCGCCGCCGATCACGTAGAGCTCCCCGGTCCCCGTGTAGCGGGAGTTCCCCGGGGTCGCGATGACCGCGGCGTGGAACGCGAGGGGCGCGGGCAGCGAGGTGCCGCCGATCCACGAGCCGAGCTGCCCGTTCGCGAGCACGCTCGCGTAGTAGACCTCGCTGCGCAGCGTCCGCGTGCTGTCGATGCCGCCGATCGAGAACACCACGCTGCTCGTGTCGACGCTCCGCAGCACGGCGAAGGCCGCCGCGTGGCCGCTCACGGCCAGCGGCAGGGGCGTCGTCGAGGTCCACGAGATCGTCGAGGGGCTGAACGCCGGGCTCGAGCTGACCGTGAAGTTGATCGCGTTGCTCGTGTCCGCCACGGTCACCACCCGGACCGGGCCGGAGACCGCACCCGTCGGGACGGTGGTGACGATGTAGGTGTCGGTCCAGTCGGAGCCGCTCACGACGAGGGCCGGGACACTCGTCCCCGTGCCGCTGAAGAGCACCCGGGTCGAGGCCGTCATCGAATAGAAGTGCTGGCCGTCGAGGATCACGGTGCTGCCGATCGGACCCGAGGGCTGGGTCGCGCCGTTGATGTCGAGCAGGACGGCGGCGCTCAACGGCTGCGGCGTGGGTGCGGTCACCTTCTTGCTGCCGCCGCACCCGACGAGGGCGGCGCTGAGCGCGGTGACCACGACGAGGGGGACTCCCGCTTGCTTCATGGCGTACTCCTTCATGAGACGGTGCCATGGCGCGTGGGGCGAGATCGGCATCGGCACGCCGCGTCCGGGGCTTTAGGCCGCGGACGACCGGTTTCCCCGGGGGACGCTAGCCGGCACCGTCCCGGCCCCGGGGACGGGATGCTGTATTTTCGTGGGAGAACACAGATTCCCATTGTCACGGGGACACGCGGTGATACGATTCCCGCGAGACTGACGTCGTCTCGAGCCGGAATTCCCGTCCCCCGTGACACACAGCGACCCACCCGGTTCCATCCGCCGGGCTTCCGACCTCCATCCGCCGGGAGAATCCGCTGCATGGTCTCGCGACGCCGTTTCCTGGCACTCGGCCCCGTGCTGGCCGCCACCGCCGCATCGGGCCCCTCGTCGATCGTGAAGGACATCCTGCCGAAGCCGTCCACGCACGGCGCGGCCGACCTCACCCGCTCGACCTTCCTGCCGCACGTGAACAGCGCGTTCGTCGTGCACGTCGGGCCGCTGCGCCGCGTCGAGACGACGCTCGTCGCCGTGGAGAACCTTCCGGGCGCGAGCGGATCGGCCGGGGATGCCGAGGGGCGCTTCGCGCTGCTCTTTCGCGGCCCCCGCGCGGAGGCATTCGGCCAGGACACCTACCACGTGGAGCACGCCCGCCTCGGCACCATCGCGCTCTTCCTGGTGCCGATCGGCGAGAGCGCCGGCGTGCGCCACTACGAGGCGATCTTCAACCGCATCGGCGCCCCTCCGGCGCGGGAGGCCTGAACCGTGGATCCCTTCGTCGCCGAGATCCGGATCTTCGCGGGCAACTTCGCGCCTGCCGGCTGGGCCCTGTGCAACGGCCAGCTCATGCCGATCTCCCAGAACACCGCGCTCTTCTCGCTGCTCGGGACGACCTACGGCGGCGACGGCATCTCGACGTTCGCCCTCCCGAACCTGCAGGGCCAGGTGCCGCTCCATCCCGGCCAGGGCCCCGGGCTCTCGTATTACGCGCTCGGCGAGTCCCTCGGCGAGCCGACGGTCACGCTCCTCGGCACGGAGATGCCGCAGCACGGGCACGGGCTGCTCTCGAGCACCGCGCCCGGGCCCCTGAGTGGGCCCGCGGGCAACGTGCTCGCGCAATCGGCGGCGGGCGCGGCGCTCTACGGAAGCCCGCCGGACACGCCGATGAGCCCGGGGGCTCTCGACCCGGCGGGCGGCGGCCAGCCGCACAACAACATGCAGCCGTACCTGGTGCTCACCTACATCATCTCGCTCCAGGGCGTTTACCCGGCGCGGAGCGCGCCGGGCGCCGCCCCCGCGAACGGCGCTCAGGGAGGGTCCACCCGTGAGTAACCCGTACATCGGCGAGATCCGGATGTTCGGCGGCAACTTCGAGCCCGTGGGCTGGCTGTTCTGCAACGGCCAGCTGCTGTCGATCGCCGATTACAGCGCGCTCTTCAACCTGATCGGCACGACGTACGGCGGCGATGGCCAGAGCACGTTCGCGCTGCCCAACCTGCAGAGCCGAGTGCCCCTCCACCAGGGCCCGGGCTTCGTGATCGGGCAGATGGCGGGCGTCGAGTCGGTCACGCTGACGGTCCCGCAGATCCCGGCGCACTCGCACCTCGAGCGCGCGAACGTGAACGCGGGAAACTCGTTCGGCCCCGGCAACGCCGTGCCGGCGGAGTCGAAGGCCGGCCTGCCGCAGTTCGCGCCGGCCGGTTCGGATCCGATGCACCCGCAGGCGATCGGACTCACCGGGGGCAGCCAGCCCCACGACAACCTGATGCCGTCCCTCGCCATCAACTACATCATCTCGCTCTTCGGCGTCTTCCCCTCGCAGACCTGACCCCGGCGACCGATCCATCCCGCGTGACAGGAGCCCGGAATGTCGACTCCCTTCCTCGGTGAGATCAAGCTCATCTCGTGGAACTTCCCTCCCAAGGGCTGGGCCTTCTGCAACGGGCAGCTCCTCGCGATCTCGCAGAACCAGGCGCTGTTCGCGATCCTCGGCACCACGTACGGCGGCGACGGGCGCGTCAACTTCGCGCTGCCGAACCTCCAGGGCCGCGTCGCGATCCACATGGGGGCCGGCCACGTGCTCGGCGAGCAGGGCGGCGAGCAGACGCACACGCTGCTGGCGAACGAGCTGCCGACGCACACGCACACGCTGATGGCCTCGGGCGCGACGGCGAGCTCGGCGAGCCCGGCGGGCAACGTTCAGGCCGACACGCGCGGCTCCGACGCGATCGAGCAGTACCAGGCGCATCCCGACACGGCGATGTCGCCTGCGGCGGTGACGCCCACGGGCGGCGGCCAGCCGCACGAGAACATGCAGCCCTACCTGACGTTCAACTTCGTCATCGCGCTGCAGGGCATCTTCCCCACCCAGAGCCAGCCGGCCGTCACCACGGGGAGCGCGCGATGAACGCCATGCGAAACAGCCTCGCCCTCGTCGCGGCCGTCGCGACGCTCGCGCTCAGCGCCGTCGCGCCGGCCGGCGCGCGCGGCCTCGCGTTGCCGTCCAGCCTGGTCAAGATGAAGGAGCAGATCCCCGACGGCCCGGCGAGCGCCTTCGGCTGCGCGGTGGCCGCGATCGGCGACCTGAACGGCGACGGCGTGCAGGACTTCGCCGTCGGCGCGCGCGCGGCCGGTGCCGACGTCGGCGCGGTCTGGATCCTGTTCATGCACCACGACGGCTCCGTTGCCAGCACGGTGCCGGTCTCGCCCCTCACGAACCCCGCCCTCGCGTCGATGCTCCATCCCGGTGACGAGTTCGGCGCGTCCGTGACGCCGATCGGCGATCTCGACGGCGACGGCGTTCCCGACCTCGCGGTGGGCGCCCCCGACGATGACGACGTGAACCCCAACCACGTGGGCGGGCTCGGGATCGACCGGGGCGCGGTGTACATCCTGCTCATGACGCCCGGCGGCCAGCCCAAGGCGATCTACAAGCTGAGCGACCTCACGGCGGGCCTGAGCCTGCCGAGCGACTTCGAGCACTTCGGCGCCTCGCTCGCCTCGCTCGGCGATTTCGACGGGCCCGGCCCCGCGAACCTGACGCTCGCCGTGGGCGCGCCCGGCGACCGGGACGCCGACGGCGGGACCGGCTTCATGCGCGGCGCCGTCTTCGAGGTGTTCCTCACGTGGAACGGCGCGCTGCAGCTGCCGGCCGTTCAGCACGTCGTCAAGCTGAGCGACACGCAGGGCACGCCGACCGACCTGCACCTGCACGACACGGACCTCTTCGGCGCCTCGGTCGCGAACCTGCACGACCTCGACGGCGACGGCGTGCCCGACCTCGTGGTGGGCGCGCCGCTCGACGACGACAACGCCGACGGCGACACCGGTCCCGCGGCCAACCGCGGCGCGGCGTACGTGCTGCTGCTCAATCCCGACGGCACCGTGAGGCGCGACCAGAAGATCAGCGCGACCGCGGGCGGCTTCACGGAGCACCTCGGGCGCTCGAACTTCTTCGGCGACGGCGTGGCCGGTCTGCCGGACGTGGACGGCAACGGCGCGCTCGACCTCGCCGTCGGCGCGGGCGGCTACGACGACGCGCCGCACGCCGGCGCGACGTTCGTGGTGCTGCTCGCTTACGACCACGGCACCGGCGTGATCTCGGTCAAGCAGCCACTGCGGATCAGCAACAACTCGGGCAACCTGGGCGGCGGCCTGCACCCCGACGACGCGTTCGGCGCCGCGGTCGCCTCGATCGGCGACCTCGACGGCGACGGCTTCCCCGACCTGCTCGCGGG
Source organism: Candidatus Eiseniibacteriota bacterium (assembly GCA_037917155.1). GTDB lineage: Bacteria > Eisenbacteria > RBG-16-71-46 > RBG-16-71-46 > RBG-16-71-46 > CAIXRL01. The sequence continues at coordinate 1,581 of JBAIWU010000636.1, read as the reverse complement.
CGCCCCCGGCGACGGCGTCAGCGGCACCGCATCGGCGTGGGTGCTGAACCTCGGCCGCAGCCCGGTCTCGCTCGCCTCCTCGCTCAACCCCTCGGACGCGGGCGACAACGTCGAGTTCGCCGCGACCGTGGCGCCGGGGACGGGCACGGTCCAGTTCCGCGACGGCTCGACCGTGCTCGGGACCTCGACGCTCGTCTCGGGCACCGCGCTCTACGACACGAACCTGCTCTCGCCCGGCTCGCACCCGATGAGCGCCTACTACAGCGGCGACAGCCTCAACATCGGCGGCCCCTCGCCGGTGCTGATCCAGTTCGTGAACTCGCCCACGGCCACGCTGCTCGCCATGTTCGTGGCCGATCCGCAGCCGGACGGCATCGAGATCCGGTGGCAGCTCGGCCAGCCCGGCCAGTACACCTCGAGCGTGCTCGAGCGCGCCGACGCCGGCACGGACGCGTGGAGCGCGGTCAGCGCGCCCGCCAAGACCGTGGACGGCGTCTCGACGGTGCTCGACGCCGACGTCGTCGCGGGGAGCGCGTACACGTACCGGCTGCGCGTGACCCGGCAGGACGGCTCGACGCAGACGCTCGGGCAGCTGAACGCGACCGCGGCGCAGGTCGTGACCGCGTTCGCGCTGGGCCCCGTCTCCCCCAACCCGGCCACCGGGCCGGTGGCGGTGAGCTTCGCCGTGCCGCGCACGAGCGCCGTGCAGGTGAGCCTGCTCGACGTGCAGGGCCGCGAGGTCGCGACGCTGGCCGAAGGCGTCCACTCGCCCGGCGTCTACCAGGTGACGTGGACCGGCGAGGGCACGCGCGGCCCCGCGCCCGCGGGCGTGTACTTCGTCCGCTACCAGACCCCGGGGCGGACGTTCACGCGCCGGCTCGTGCTGGAGCGGTGATTGGCGCCATTCGTGGCGGCGCCGGCGGCGAGGCTTCGCCCCCGGCGCCGCGCGCGGCCGTGAGCGCGGGCGTCCCCGTCGAGCGACGCCCCACCGCTCCCGGGGACGACGCGTTCCTGCTCGCGCTCTACCGGAGCACGCGCGAGGACGAGCTGGCGCTGACCGGCTGGGCGGAGCCGCAGCGCGCGGCGTTCGTGCGCATGCAGTTCATGGCGCAGCGCCGGCACTACGAGGCGTCCTACCCCGACGCGACGCACGAGATCGTGCTCCACGAGGGCCGGCCCATCGGCCGGCTGCTCGTGGCTCGCGACGCGGAGCAGATCCATCTCGTGGACATCGCCCTGCTGCCCGAGCACCGCGGCCAGGGCATCGGCGAGGCGCTCGTGCGCGAGCTGCTGCGCGAGGGCGATGAGCACCGTCTGCCGGTGCGCCTGAGCGTGCTCCAGGGCAATCCCGCGATGCGGCTCTACGAGCGGCTCGGCTTCGCCGTCACCGGCGCGGACGGGCTGCACCTGGCGATGGAGCGGCGGCCGAGGGCGTGAGCCGGGGCCGGGGGTGGCGGTCCGCTCGACGCACCGGCGTCCACCCAGGGCGGCCCTGCTAAAGGTGGTGGCCCCGGCTGGAGTCGAACCAGCGGCACGCGGTTTAGGAAACCGCTGCTCTATCCGTCTGAGCTACGGGGCCAC
>JBAIWU010000635.1:0-4566 GCA_037917155.1 Candidatus Eiseniibacteriota bacterium | reverse complement strand
CCCCGTCGCCGGCGCGGGGCCGCCGCGCGCATGGGGCGCGCCTACTCGACGAGCACCAGGTTGAGCGTACGCATGCCCGCGTCGGTCGTCAGCCGCGCGAGGTACACGCCGGGCCCGACGCGACGGCCCGCGTCGTCGTGCCGCGCCCACGCCACCGCATGCTCGCCCGCGGGCAGCGTCCCGTCCGCGAGGCTCGCGACACGCCGGCCGGCCACGTCGAACAGCACGAGCCGCACGCGCCCCGCGGCCGGCAGCGTGAAGCGCAGCGTGCCGCCGTCGCGCACGGGGTTGGGCGCCAGCGAGAACGCGAGCGGCCCGCCCGCCTGCGGCGCGGGCGCCGCGGCCAGCTGCGGGAACCAGCCGATGTCGTTGAACGCCTCGTAGGTCATGTCGACCTGCGCCGTGAGGTCGGGGTTGATCGCCGGCTCCATCAGCAGGTTCGGGAACGCGGGCGTGTCCCAGTGCGACACGCTCGAGCCCGGCTGCACCGGGTTGGGCGCGTACATCCGCAGCTTGCCCGCGTCGTCGGCGCCGGCGTAGTGCGCCGGGTCGAGCCCGATCGTCACGTGCACGGTGCCGCTGCCCAGCGCGGTCTTGACCGCGGTGCCGTCCGACTGCGACAGGCTGGCGACCGGAATCGTGACGCCCGGGGCCGTGCCGCTCATCGCGGGCGGATCGCCCGCCACGTTGTTCACCACGAGCAGCGCGATCGCGCCGGCGGCCTGCGCGTTCGTCGCCTTCTGCGTGAACGTGCACGTGCCGCGGTCGACGAGCGCGACCTTGCCCGCGACCGAGGCCGCGTTGACCCACGGCGACTCGCAGCCGTCGCTCGTGGTGCCGACGCCGTCGTTCGCCAGCACGACGTCACCGGTCACGCCGGTGAGGGTGAGCGGCGCGCCGAACGTGGCCTGGCCCACGATGTCGTCCGCCGTGAGCGCGCCGCTGAAGGCGGCGTGCGGCCGGTGTTCGAGCATCCGGGGCACGGCCGCCGTCACGGACGAGCCGTCCCACACGAGGTGCCCGGTGTTGATCGCCGACGCGGTGCGCTCGGCCGCGGTCATCTGGTACCAGTGCTTGCCGCTGACGTCGTCCTGCAGGAAGTAGTCGAACACGCTCGGCTGGCTCGCGAGGTAGCCGCCCGTGCTCGCGCTGGTCGTCGTCAGGAAGCCGAGGCCGTGCCCGAACTCGTGCAGCAGCACGACGAGCAGGTCGATGCCGTTCGCGCCCTCGTTGTCGTCGTAGCCGTAGTACCACGAGTAGCTGCTCAGGCAGGTCGACGTGCCGACGCTCGAGTTGAATTGCGCGGTGATGTCGGCGGTGCCCGGCTCGAGGTCGGTCCCGGTGAGCCGGTTGGCCTCGGCCGTCACGTACCACGTCGCCGGGAAGATGCCCGCCGCGCCGAAGTCGCTCTCGACCGTGTTGGGCCCGGCGCTGCCAAGCACGCCCGACGTCGCCGTGCAACTCAGCGGGTCGAACGAGGCCTGGATGTAGATGGTGACCGGGCTCTGCAGGAGCGCGTCCCAGATCTGTGCCGCGTGGTTGAAGACGTTCAGCCGCTGCTGGCCGATGGTGGTGCCCGGGTTGCCGCCGACGGGCGCCGCCGGCGTGGGGTCGTTGAACCCCTCGTTGGCTCCGTCCATGTTGATGATGGTGATGGTCGCGGTGGCCGGGCCCGCGGCGAGGGCCAGCGGCAGCGCGAGGGCGAGGACGCGTGCGAGGGTGCGCATGGTCAGCGGTCCTCCCCGACCGGCGGGGCGGGAAGCGGCGCGTGCATCAGCCGCAACACCTCCGCCGGGCTCTCGGCGCAGTCCGAGACGAGCCGGCCGTCGGGGCCGACGCGCACGACGGTGTACGCGCGCAGCAGGCCGTCGAGCCGCAGGAATCGCGAGCCGTCGGCGCGCACGACCGGCTGCAGCCGGGCGAGCGCCGCTTCGTTGGCGCGGACCGCGTTCAGCTCGGACGCATCGAGCGGCCCCACGGGAAGCGAGGTGAGCGCGCCCGTCTCGGGATCGATCGCGACGCGCACGGCGGGGGCGAGCGCGCGGGCGGGCGGCTGCCACGCGCGGGGCCGGAGGTGGTGGAAGAGGTCGGCGGACGGCGGCGCGGCGGCGGGGGGCGCTGCGTTCGCGGTCGCCACGGTCGCGAGCAGGACGAGGACCAGTACGAGCGAGGGGCGCACGGGAACCTCCTTTCGGGAAGGAAGGCCGGAGTTCCGCGGCACGCCGTCCAGTCTAGCGCGGCGGCGCGTGCCCCGGCGGTGGAAAAGGCGCCGCGGCCGGCGCGGCCCGGGCGTGGTTCAGTGCGATCGAAGCCTCGCTCCCGCCCGGGCCGCGAGACCGCGCCGTCAGCGCGTACCGGCGATCGGCAGCGAATAGCCGGCCGCGATCACCAGGTTGCCGGTGCTGTTCTTGCCGTTGGTCGCGGTGTCCTTCTGGATGTTCGCGAGCCCCAGCCCGGCGCGTACGTCGAGCGTGACCTGGCCGATCCCGAGCCGCCGCGCGGCCCCGACGCCCGCCTGCACGCCCCAGTTGAACTCGTGCAGGTCGCTCTTGTTGTCCGTGACCGCATCGAAGTCGACGACGAGCGGCTCGGATGTCGGCGGCATGAGCACGGGTTGCGTCCCGCCCTTGTCCATGTACACGGTGCTCGTGCCGCTCGTCACGGTCTTCGCCGAGATGAGCAGGCCCGCGTAGGGGCCCGCCATCAGGCTCAGGCCGCGCGGGCCGCCCAGCGTGTACTTGAGGAGCAGCGGCACCTCGATGTAGTCGAGCTTGGCGACGTTGTCGAACCGCGCGTAGAGCGGCTGGCCGCCCACCAGCGCCTCGAGCTGCGAGTCCTCGACGCGCTGCATCCCGTTCCGGCGGCCGCCCTGCGAGGCCCAGTTCACCTCCGCCTGCAGCGACCACGACCCGCGCAGGCCCCAGTCCGCGATCATCCCGAAGTAGGGCGCCACGCGCGTCGACCAGCCGGAGGAGAAATCGTTCCCGCTGCTGTTGTCGCGCAGGTCGGGAATGCTCGAGCCGCCGCGGACGCCCAGCGTCAGCGGCCCGGAGAGCGCGGGGACGGCGGCGAGGCTCGACAACACGGCCACGAGCACCAGGCGACGCATGCGAACCTCCTCGGCGATGCGCGCCGGTCGCGCCGGGCGGCGACGCGCGAAGGAAGGGTGGCCGGCGCGCGTGGGGCTCGCTGCGATCGCGCCGGCCGTTGAGGGACGCGCGCAGTCTTGGCGGGCGCGTCGCCCGCTGTCAACACCCGGCGTGCCCCGGACGGGGCCGGCTTTACTCGGCGGCCGCCCGCGGGCAGACTGCGGAGCTAGCGTGGGGCCCCGGCGCCCCGGGCGCGCGTGCGCCCCGCCGCGGCGCCCCGAACCGACCATCGCCAATCCAGGACCACACATGGGACGCATCTTCGAGACCCGCAAGGCCACGATGTTCGCGCGCTGGGACAAGATGTCCAAGGCGTTCTCGCGCATCGGCAAGGAAGTCACGATCGCCGTCAAGCGCGGCGGGCCCGACCCCGACAACAACCCGGCGCTGCGCCGCGTGATCCAGAACGCGCGCTCGGTCAACATGCCCAAGGACAAGGTCGAGGCCGCGATCAAGCGCGCCTCCGGGCAGGGAGCCGAGGAGTTCGAGGAGGTCGTCTACGAGGGCTACGCGGCGCACGGCGTCGGCGTGCTCCTCACGACGGCGACGAACAACCCGACCCGCACCGCGGGCAGCCTGCGGGCGATCTTCACGCGCGGCGGCGGCAACCTCGGCACCACGGGCAGCGTGAACCGGCTGTTCAAGCACATGGGCGTCTTCCGGCTCAAGCCCGAGGGCATCGACCCCGAGGCGCTCGAGCTCGACCTGATCGACCACGGCCTCGAGGAGATGGGCGAGAGCGCGGGCGAGAAGGGCGAGCCGCAGCTGCTCGTGCGCTGCGCGTTCGCGGACTTCGGCCACCTCCAGAAGGCGCTCGAGGACCGGGGCATCACGCCGATCTCGGCGGAGCTGGAGTACATCCCGCTCATGCCCGTGGAGCTGCCGGAGGAGAAGGCGCACGAGGTGCTCGCGCTGATCGACAAACTCGAGCAGGACGACGACGTGCAGAAGGTCTTCCACACGCTCGCCTGAGCCGCGCGGGCTCAGTAGGCCTGGTAGCTCTTCTCCTCGAGGATGTCCGAGCCGAGCGCGACGTTCAGCTCGCGCTTGATGGCCGCGCGGCGGTCGTTCGTGCGGTAGACGCTGCGCGCGAGCTCGACGAACTCGTCGTCGAACGTGCGCGCGGCCTCCTTGGCGCGGATCCGGTCCTCGATGTCCCAGAGCGCCTCGTTGACGCCCTTCAGGGCCGCGACGGGTGCCGCCACGTCGCGCACCGACAACGGCGAGGCCGCCCACGTCTCGCGGAGCAGCTCGAGCTCCCGGCGCACGTTCTCGAGCTTGGCCGCGTCGTGCATGCGCTCGGCCTTGATCTCGAGGATCGTGAGCTTGTCGAGGAATTCGCCGGGGGAGGTCTGGACGTTCAGGAGCATGGCGACGGGCCTCGCGGACGAGCGCGAACGGGTCGGATGGGCGGCAC
>JBAIWU010000634.1:0-2266 GCA_037917155.1 Candidatus Eiseniibacteriota bacterium | reverse complement strand
GCCGGCGCGGCCGGGGCGCTCATCGCGGGGCCCCCGCGAGCAGGTGGAGCAGCCGCCCGACCACCAGCGGCTGGTTGGCGGCGATGCGCGCGAGCGGCACGGCGGCGCGGTGGTCGATCATGCCGAGCGCGTACTGTCCCATGAGCAGGACGTTCCACGCCGAGAACGCGCCGACCAGCGTGGGCGCGAGCCAGCGCGCTGCGCCGGCGCCGCGCGCGGCCAGCGCGCGGCGGGCCGCGTCGAGGAACGCCGCCAGCCCCAGCACAAGGAGCGGCGTGCCGCTCACGAGCCGGCGCATGCCGAACGAGGCGCCGCCCCACCAGTCGCGCGCGGCGCAGTTGGCGACCACGAGGAGCGCGAGCGCGGCCAGCGCGACGCCCGCCAGCTCGCGCTCACGGCGCGCGAGCAGCACGAGGCCCGCCACCGCCGGCAGCGCGACCGGCGTCCAGACGAAGAGCCCGTGCCGGTCCGAGAACAGCGTCGCGATCAGCCCGTGCACGGGCAGGCCCACGTAGTGCTCCGGGTAGCGCACCCACGGCCGGCCGTGGAACACCTGCCAGGCCGCGAGCTGCGGCGACGCGACCAGCAGCAGCCCCGCGGCGGCCGAGAACGCGCACGCGACGAGCGGCCCCGCAGCGGCCGCGCCACCGCGGCGGCGCGCGAGGCCGGCCGCCTCGGCGGCGAACACCGGCAGCGCGAGCACGAGGTCGTTCCAGCGCGCGAGGAACATCGTCCCGGCGAGCGCGCCCCAGGCGAGCCACACGGCGGGACGGTCGGCGTGGCGCCCCGACCACCACGCGAGGAAGAACGCGCCCGACGTGAGCACGGTGAGCGCGTGGCTGTAGTCCGGCGCGAGGTAGAGGTAGTACAGCAGCGGCGCGGCCCAGACGAAGGCGAGCGCCGCCCAGAACGCGTCCGCCTCGGGCGCGGCCGCGAGCGCGAGCCGGTACGCGAGCGCCACGCCCACGGCGCCGAACGCGAGCGAGCCGAGCGCGATGGCCACGTAGTACGCCCCGCCGTAGCCGTCCGGCGGGCGCGCCGCGCGCGGCCCGGCCGCGCGCACGACCGCGTGCACGAGCGCGTAGCCCGGCGCCCACGCGAGCGCGGGGCCGACGCTGTAGTACGCCGGCGTGCGGCCGGTGACGGGGTCCGGCGCGGGCGACTGGTACGCGGGCTCGACCCCGGTCGTCGCCCCGGAGCGACGCATGAGCGCGGCCGGCAGGCCGCGGGCGTCCGCCACCTGGTGGGTCGCGAGGTAGGCGAACTCGTCGCGCAGGTCGAGGTCGTGGTCGATCACGGTGGAGCGCAGCAGCGCGACGTACCCGATGCCGTCGCCGTGCACCCAGCAGGTCAGCAGGAAGGGCGCCGCCGCCAACAGGACGAGCACGAGCCTCGCCTCCGCCCGCTGCAGGAACCCTGTCGAGCCCACGGCCGCTTGCCCTCCCCACGGCGCCCGGGGCCGCGGCCGCCGCGTCGGGCGGGCCGGGTCGCGGGCTAGAACGACGCCAGCTCCCGGATCGCGCTCGCGAGCGTCGCCTTCTGCGGCAGGATCACGTCCTCGAGCTGCGGCGCGTAGGCGATCGGCGTGTCCAACGCGCCGACCCGGCGCACGGGCGCGTCGAGGTCCAGGAAGCACTCCGACGCGATGCGCGCCGCGACCTCGGCGCCGAAGCCGCAGAACAGCGTGTCCTCGTGCGCGACGAGCGCCCGCCCGGTGCGCTTCACCGACGCGGCGATGCTTGCGAAGTCGAGCGGCTGCATCGTGCGGATGTCGACGATCTCGGACTCGAGGCCCTCCTCGGCCAGCTCCTGCGCCGCGAGGTAGGCGCGCTGCACGAGCGCGCCGTACGTGATGACGGTCACGTCCTCGCCCGGCCGCACGACGCGGGCGCGCCCGAACGGCACCGTGTACTCGGCGCCCGGGTACGGCTCCTTCGCGTACGGCTGGCGGTAGAGGTGCTTGTGCTCGAGGAAGAGGACCGGGTCCTCGCTGCGCAGCGCGGTGCGCAGCAGGCCTGCCGCGTCGCTGGCGCAGCTCGGCAGCACGACGCGCAGCCCGGGGCAGTGCGCGAAGATGCTCTCGCCGCACTGGCTGTGGTACGGCGCGCCGCCGCCCAGATAGCCGCCGTAGGCCACGCGGATGACCACCGGCGCGCTCCACGCGTTGTTCGAGCGGTAGCGCATGTAGCCCAGCTCGTCGCGGATCTGCATCATGGCCGGCCAGATGTAGTCGAAGAACTGGATCTCGACGACCGGGCGCAGCCCC
>JBAIWU010000633.1:0-9891 GCA_037917155.1 Candidatus Eiseniibacteriota bacterium | reverse complement strand
AGGGCATGGAGGAGGTCATCGAGGTCCCGCGCGCGCGGCTCGCCGCGCAGACGCGGCGCGACTTCCTGCTGTTCGCCGCCGGCGTCGCGGCCGCCGCGACCGGCGCGTGGCTCCTGCTGCCGGACGGCGCGCGCCGCCGCCTGCTGCCGGGTCCCGCGCACGACGCGCTCGACACGCTGGCCTCGCGCGTGGGCCTCACGGCCGCGCGCCGGAACCGGGCGCTCGACCGCGTGCTCACCTTCGACGACGACGTCGCGGAGGCGCTCTACTCCCCCACGCGCCGCGTGCGCACGTACGACCGCTCGCAGGTGACGCCGCTGCGCAACAACTACGACGGCCGCACGCCCGGACCGGAGATCCTCGAGGGCTGGGCGCTCGAGGTCGCGGGGCTCGCGTCGGGCCGCACCGAGCGGTACACGCTGCCGCAGCTGCTCGCGCGCTTCCCGCTGCACGGCCAGGTCACGCGCTTCGTGTGCGTCGAGGGCTGGAGCGCGATCGCATGGTGGGGCGGCATCCGCACCGCGGACTTCCTCGCCGCGTTCCCGCCCGCGCCCGGGGCGCGCTGGGCGTCGCTGTGGTCGGACGTGAACCTCGACGCCCGCGGCAACCCGGATCCCTACTACGTCTCGCTGGATCTCGACACGATGCGGCAACCGCAGACGCTGCTCGCGACGCACTACGCCGGCCGGCCACTCCCGCTCGTGCACGGCGCCCCGCTGCGCCTGCTCGTGCCGGTCAAGCTCGGCCTGAAGAACATCAAGGCCATCACGCGCATCGCGTACACGGTCGACGAGCCGCCCGACTACTGGAACGAGCGCGGCTACTCGCGGTACGACGGCATCTAGCTAGACGTCCTCGACCACCACGATCACGAGCGGCTCCAGCCCGAGCGGGATCGCCAGCCGCGGGCTTCGGAGCCGCACCGCGTAGGTCCACACCTGCCGGTGGCCGTTCGCGACGTCCATCTCGGCCGGCCCGCTGACCACCGACGGGTTGTGCTCGTCCAGCTCGAACGTGTCCCACTGGAACATCGGATGCTGCCGCGGGCGGGCTTCCACGCGCAGCACTTCGCGCGGCTGGAGGTCGTCCGCGACCCAGAGCACCTCGCGCGCGACGGAATCCGTCCGGTGGTGCATGGGGCGCGTCCAGTGGATGACCGGGTCACTGCGCGATGCCGGGCGCGCGACGAGGCGGCGTGGCTTGCCCGACTCGTTGCGCTCGATCACCAGCATCACGCGGACGGCGTCGCTCGCCGTGACCAGAGGCGAGCCCTTGCGCAGGGCATGCACGGTCGACATCGCATTCCCCCACGGAGCGCGCCTCGGCGTCGTCTCTCTCCGGCGCAGCCCAGCGCGCCCAACCGGAGAGGGCGCCGTCGCGCCCTGTGAACGCGACGATAGACCCGCGAGTTTCGCCGTCAAGCGGCATCCCACGAGCGGGCCAACGCGCCCCCCCTGGCGCGCCCCGCAAGGCGAGCGGGATGGGCCGGCCCCGCGCGCTACGGGGTGCACGTCACGATCATTCTCGCCCTGTTCGCCCGGGCGAGAACGATCGTCACGCTCTGGTACGTGCGCGGGCGCCCCGAAGTCTGGACCGTGCGCCGCGGCCGCGACTGATACGCGGAACAACGCGCATCACGCGGGTCCGGCCGGGACAGGAGCGGCAGCGTGCGACCGCGCGGCCGTCGTCGTCAGCGGAGGGCACGAGCGCCTGGCATTCATGAACGCCCGGCCATACACGCAGTCAGCCGCATACTGGTTGCGCGCGCGGCAACGCAGCCTGAGATTCGAAACCGTCGCCTCGCCGCCACGCGCCACGGGCGTGATGTGATCGAACTCAAGTCCGGAGCGCGACTCGCAGCGCTGGCCGTTGTCGCTCACGAACGTGCATCGGCCTTGGTCACGCGCCCACACAGCGCGCTTGATCTCCGATGCGATCTGTCGCGGGTTGCGTGAGGCCCGCTGCGGCCTGCGGGGCTGCGACGTCGCCGCGAACTTGCGGCGCTCCAGGTCCCGCCGCAGCAGCTCGAGCGCCCGGCCCAGCACGGCCGCGACATCCCGGCCATCGGGACCCAGCAGCGCCTGCGCCGCGCGCAGGTTGTCGTGCGCCTCTTGATCCAGCGTCACCTGCAGCGCGTAGCGCTGCGGCGCGAGCTGCATCACGCGGGCGGGTGGCGTTGGCGCGGATTCGACGCGTGACGGCGCCGCGAGCGGCGTGCTCTCTCCGGCAGCAGCAGACACAGAATGTTCGGGCAGCGTCATGCCAACTCGCCCCGGGGCGAGTTGCGGACTTGTCATGGTCGCGGGCGCTGGCGCCGCGGGCTGAACCGAAGCCGCGACAGTCACGGGCCGCAGGAGTGACGGCACGTCCGGCCGCGGGAAGCGCTCGGCCAGCAGAGCCTCGATCTGGGACTTGCTCTTGTGTGTCGCCGCCGCCAGCAGCTCGGCGGCGTTCCTGTTCGTGAGATGCGGCGCGAGTAGGAGCACGCCGCTCAGGTGCAGTCGGCCATGCTCGATGGCCTCCAGGATCTCCGGGTGCGCCCGCGCCGCGCGCGCCACGGCGATGCGCTTGTACGCCGCATCTTCCGACATGTGCAGCGCACCGACGCACCAGGCATACATGGATGGATAGGCCGCGGGCAGGTAGAGCCGGCGCGCGTCGACCTCGGCCAGGTGCGCGAGCACCAATGCCGTTGACGCGTGCTCGTGCGAGAGCGCCGTGGCCAGTTCTCGCAGCAGGACGTGGTCGGCCAGGTGCGTCAGGGAGTAGCGGCTCATCCCGAAACCCATCGCGGGGGCGATGACTCGCGGGGGCGCGCGTGGCATTCATAGCACGCGCGAATTCGGCGCTCGCATTCGCGCCGAGAGCGCGTATCGCGCCTCGCGACGACAACGCGGCCGGAGCAAGCACGAGAAACACGAGCACGGGCAGCGTGCGCGCGCAGGCGCCGCACGCGCGGTCGACTCGCGCACTCGCCTCGTCTGCACGCGCGAACGCGTCAAGAGAGAATTCGTAAAGCTCGCCGCAGCCGGTGGCGCGCAGGCGGGCGCCACGCACAGCACGGGCGAGAGCGCGGGGATGGGACGTCCGGGCGGTGCGGGGAGCGACGGGTCCCGTGCGAGCATGGCGCCCGCCGAAGCGCCGCCGGCGTCGCCCCCGGCCGCATGCGAGCCGCCCGCCGCGTTTCGCGTGCCCTCGCCCCCGGCGCACACGAGCCGGCCCCGGCCGCGCGTGTGCTCCACGGGCGTGGAGTCCCCGCTCCACGCGAGTGCAGTGCGGGCTCCATCGCCCGAGGGTCGGCAGGCTCCGCCGCCGCGGCGCGCCCCGGGACGCCTTCCTGATTGCGGGCCGCAACCGGGCCAGCCGCAAGCAACGCCATCGGACGCCGCGCTGCCGAGGCGCACACCGAAGCCGCGGGCACGCCGCCTGCAATCTGCCGTCGTTGCGGGGCGTGGTACCCCGGGAAGGAGGAGGCCATGACGACGAAGCGATGTGGAGTGTACGCGGCGGCCGCGTGCGTGCTCGCGATGGGTGCAGCGGGAATCGGGGTGGCCGGCGCCGGCGCACCGGGACCCGACAGCGTCCGGCGCGCCGACGGGCTCGAAACGCGCACGCTGGCCTCCGTCGCGATCCTTCCGGCCGTCTCGATCGACGAGAACGCGGCGGCGGAGCGGCGCGTGGAGCGGGCGTGGCTCGCGTTCTTCGGTGACGCCCGTACGCGCTGGATGCCGCCGGACGAGGTGCGCAGCCGGCTGTCGACGGCCGCGGGTGAGCCGGACGGCAGCGGCGGATCGGTCGAGTCCCAGATCTGGCGCAACGGCGAGGTCGACGCCGAGAGCGCCGAGCGGCTCGCACGGGCGCTCGCGGTGGACGCGCTGCTCAGCCTGCGCGTGGATCGGTGGGAGTTCGAGGACGGCGGGCGCGGCGTCGTCGAGCTCACGGTCGCGCTGACCGGCGCGGACGGGTCGCGGCTCTGGCGCGTCAGCGGCCTCGCCGGCAACGGCGGCGGCCGACGGAGCGACCAGGGGAACTTCACGTGGGACCTCAGCTGGGTGTGGGATGCGCGGCTCGAGCCGACCGACCAGGACCGCCGGATCGGCACCGCGCTCTACAACCTGCTCGGCCGGTGGACGCCGGAGCTGCCGCAGGGCCTGATCGAGGGCCTGCCGATGTCGCCCGCGCTGGCCCGCGTGCAGGCGTCGGGCAAGTAGACGCGAGTCGGGCCGCGAACGGCGGCCGTCCCCGCGAGAGGGGGGCGGCCGCCCTCGCGTTTGGTTCGGTCCGCGGCGTCAGCCGCCGAGGCCGTACTGGCGCAGCTTCTTGTAGAGGGCCGACTCGCTGATCTTCAGCTTCGCGGCCAGCTCGGCGCGCGTGAGGTCCGGGTAGCGCCGCAGGGCCGCCTCGAGCCCGGCGCGCTCGGCCTCCGCCTGCAGGTGCGGCAATCCCTCGTCGATCGCGTCCGCGGGGAATCCAGTCCCCTCCGCGGGCGCGTCGGACGGCGCCGGATCGCCGGAGACGCCGCCCGCGAGCACAGGCTCCCTCGCGGCGAGGAGGCGCGCGAGGTCGTGCTCGGTGACCGGGCGCTCGGGCCGTTCCATGGTCAGGCGCGCGGCGAGCTGCTCCAGGTGCCGCACGTTCCCGGGCCAGCCGAACCCGGACGCGACGAGCCAGTGTGTAGCGCCGTCGTCGATCTCGATCCAGCGCCCCGCCTCCGTCTGGTCGAGGCAGTGCCTCAGGATGGACGGGATGTCCTCCCGCCGCTCGCGCAGCGGCGGCACGGCCACCGGCACGTAGTTCAGCCGCTCGAAGAGGTCGCGGCGGAAGCGGCCGGCGCGGACCTCCTGCTCGATGTCGCGGTTGGTCGCGGCGATCACGCGCACGTCGGCGCGCCGCTCCTCGGCGTCCCCGAGGCGCTCGTACGTCCTCTCGTGCAGCAGGCGCAGCAGCTTGGGCTGGAGCTCGGCGGGCAGCTCGCCGATCTCGTCGAGGAAGAGCGTGCCGCCCTCGGCCATCTGCACCTTGCCGACGCGGTCCGCGTCGGCGCCGGTGAACGCGCCGCGCCGATGCCCGAAGAGCTCCGCCTCGACCATGGAGGCGCCGAAGGACGGGCAGAACGCGGTGACGAACGGCTTCGTCGCGCGCGGGCTCGCCGAGTGGATGATGCGGGCGAGGATGTTCTTGCCCGTGCCGGTCTCGCCCGTCAGCAGCACGGGATACGGTGCGGCCGCGGCCCGCCGCACCGTGCGCTCGAGCTCCCGGACCGCGTCGCACCGCCCGATGAAGCGGCCGAAGGACCAGTCGCTCGCCAGCAACTGGCGGCTCTCCTCGGCCTCCTCGCGCAGGCGCCGCTCCGACTCCGCGAGCCGGTCGCGCTCGCACAGCACCGCGCGCCCGGCCTCCAGCGCCTCGAGCAGCGGCGTGGCGACGTCGAGCAGCGGCCGCAGCATGCGCCGGTGCGAGTCGTCGAAGTACCCGACGCTCGTCGCCTCGAGGTGCACGAGCCCGGCGACGCGCCCGCCGGCCCGCACCGGCATGCAGAGCACGGAGACCATGCCGAAACGAACCGCCGACTTGCGCTCGTGGACGGGCATGTCGGCGCCGGCGTTCCGCAGCAGGACGTCCTCGCCGGTGCGGAGGCAGGTCGCGAAGATGCTGCGGCTGTAATGCCCGGCGTCGAGGAGCAGGTCCGCGCGGTAGCTGTGCAGCACGTTGAACGCGAGCGCGCCCTCGGGGCTCACCTCGACGAAGACGCCGCGAGCGGCGCCGGTCATGGCGACGGCCTGCTTGAGCACCGTGGCGAGCATGACGTTCGGCTCGGCGGCGCGCGTGAGCACGCTGCGCAGGGCCCGCACGAGCTGCGAAACGACCGCATCCGAGGGCTCGGCCATGGGCGACTCCCGTCAGGAGGGGACCCCGCACACGCGAGTCTAAGGGAACGGCGCCCCGGTGTCAGCCGCCGGCGGGGGGCCCGCTTCCACGTGGACGCTGCCCGGGCAGCGGGTTAGGCTCCACCCATCTCCTGAGGCCCCCCCCGGGGCGGGCGAGGTCACCGTGGCCCTCGGTCGACTGGGAAGCTACGAGCTCCTGGAGCGCATCGGCGAAGGCGGCATGGGCGTCGTCTTCCGGGCGTACGAGCCGCGCCTCGACCGCCAGGTCGCGATCAAGGTCATCGCGGGCCCGCACGCGCAGAACGCCGAGTACCGCGCGCGCCTGCTGCGCGAGGCGCGGGCCGAGGCCCGCCTGAACCACCCGAACATCGCGACGTGCCACGCGGTGGACGAGGCGGTGCCCGAGCCGCCGGACCTCCTCGGGTCGGACGGCGCGGGGCAGCCCGCCGCGCCCGTGCTGTTCATCGCCATGGAGCTGGTGGGCGGCACGGACCTCGACGAGCTGATCCGGGGCGGGCCGTGCCCGTTCCCGCAGGTGCTCGACCTCGCGATCCAGGTCGCGTCGGGGCTCGAGGCCGCGCACGCCGCGGGCATCGTCCACCGCGACCTCAAGCCGGGCAACATCCGGGTCACTCCCGAGGGCCGCGCCAAGATCCTGGACTTCGGCCTGGCGAGCCGCAGCGCGTCGGGCTCGCTGGCCGCGCGCTCGACCGCGTCGCTCACCTCGACCGAGGACGGCGCGCTGCTCGGCACGCTGCTCTACATGTCGCCCGAGCAGGCGGCCGGCAAGCCCGTCGATGCGCGCTCCGACCTGTTCGCGTTCGGCGTCGTGCTGTACGAGCTCGTCGCGGGCCGGCGCCCCTTCGGCGGCGGCGACGTGGTCTCGGCGCTGCACGCGCTCGCCAACGACCAGCCGGCGCCGCTCGCGCGCTATGCCGCCGGCGTGCCGGCGGAATTCGATCGCATCGTCGGCAAGCTGCTCGAGAAGCGTCCCGGCGACCGCTACCAGTCCGCGCACGAGGCGCTCACGGACCTGCAGCGCCTGCAACGCGCGCTCGCGTCCGGGGGCGGTCCCGTGGTCCCCGCGCGTTCGGGCGAGCGCCTGTACCGGGTCTGGGTCGTCTATGGAGTCGCGGCCGCCGTCATCGCCATGGCGCTGTGGCTCGCGGGCGAGCCCGGCGGGGGGCGGGCGTCCGGCACCCCGAGCCTGGCCGTGCTCGGGTTCGACAACGCCACCGGCGACAGCTCGCTCGGCTGGATCTGCACGGGCATGCCGGCGGACCTGGAGGGCGACCTCGTGCAGACGGTCCACCTCAACGTCGCGTCGTCGGCCGAGGTGCGCAACCTGCGCGGCGACCAGCGCACGCCGCGCGCCGCCGCGCGGCGACTGGGCGTGCGCTCCGTGCTGACCGGGTCCCTGCGGCGCTTCGGCGACGTCACGCGCCTGCAGGTCGAGCTGGTCGACGGCCGCACCGGGTTCGTGCTCTGGTCGGCGGGATACGACTTCGCCCCCGCGCAGGCGTACATGATCAAGCGCGAGATCGCGGCGGCGGTGGCCTCCGCGCTCCGGGTGCCGGCCGTCGCCGCGGCCGAGGGCCCGCAACGCCCCGCCGCTCCGCCACCGGCCGCCTACGAGGAGTACCTGCGGGGCATCGACGCCCTGGCCGACCTGGACGATCCGCTCGCCCCGCAGCGCGCGTCGGAGGCGCTCGATCGCGCGGTGGCGATCGCGCCCTCGTTCGCGCTGGCCTGGGCGGCGCGATCGCGCGCGCTCGCCTGGCGCTACGAGCACGAGCGCGACTCCACGCTCGTCGCCGCCGCCGAGCGCAGCGCCGGCCGCGCGATCACGCTCGATCCCGACCTCGTGCAGGCGCGGGTGGCGCGCGCGCGCGTCTACCGGCTCACGGGCCGGCTGCCGCTGGCGATCGCGGATCTCGACACGGTCCTGCGCACGCACCCGGACTGGGACGACGCCTGGGTCGCGCTCTCGCAGGTCTGCCGGCAGAAGGGCGACTTCGCCCGCGCCGAGGCGTGCCTGCGGCAGGCGACCGCGCTGCGCCCGGCGTATCCCGCCAACTGGCGCGCGCTCGGCAACCTCCTGCTGCGCTCCGGCCGGCTCGACGACGCGGCCGTGGCCTACCGTCGCGTGATCGAGCTGACGCCGGACCAGAACTCGGGCTACGCCGCGCTCGCCTCGGTCGAGATGCTGCGCGGGCGGTTCGAGGAGGCGGTGGCGGTGTACGCGAAGCTCCCGAGCGACGTCACGGACGCGGGGCTGGCGTCGAACGTCGCGACGGCGAACTTCTTCCTCGACCGGCTCGCGGACGCGCACCGCTATTACCTGCTCGCCGTGTCGCTGGAGCCGCGCAACGCGACGCTGCGCGCCAATCTCGGCGACTGCGAGCTCCGCATGGGCCAGGCCGACCAGGCGCGCGCGCACTATCGGGAGGCGGTGCGGCTCGACGAAGCCGACCTCGCCGTCTCGCCTCGCGACGGCGGCCTGCTCGCCCAGTACATGATGCACCTCGCCAAGGCGGGCGACTGCGAGCGCGCGAGCCAGGTCTACGACCGCCACCGCGACGCCATCCCCGACCGCGACGCCGAGATCCAGCACCAGGTCGCCAAGGCGTTCGCGCTCTGCGGTGCGCGCGGTCGGGCCGGGGCGGCGCTCCGCCGCATGGCGGCGTCGGGCGCGACCACGGCCATCCTGCGCTCCGAGGACGAGTTCGACTCGCTGCGCGACGATCCCGAGTTCATCTCGCTCACGGGACCGCACGCGCCCGGCAAGTAGGCGCTGTCTACGGGTCCTCCTCGATGATGATCACCGGGTCCAGCTCGACGGGCCGATGAAGACTGGGGCTGTCGAGACGGACACCGTAGGCCCAGTGGTGCTGCTTGTGATGCTTCCCGGCCGTCTTCCGGACGGGCGGCGACGGCGGCAGCGCGGTCACGTGCCCGGTGTCGACCGTGAACGCGTCGTGATCGAGGTCGAACGCGTCCCACCCGAAGAACTCGAACTGCATCGGCTTCGCGTGGATGTGGATGTGCTCCCCCTTCTCGAGGTCCACGCACGTCCACAGCACCTCGCGCGGCAGATCCTTGTCGTGGACGTGGCCCTTCGGCGACCAGAAGATCTTCGGGTTGTCGTGCTCGCTGGTGCCGGTGCGCAGCTTCAGCTTGGTGGGCTTTCCGTGGGCATCGCGCTGGATGTCGATGGTCACGAGCACCGCCTTCCTGGCCTCGACGACGCTCGATCCCCTGCGGGCCGTGTGCAGCGTGTGCGGGTGAAGGACCGGCATGGCTCCTCCCTCGTGCGGGCGCGGCCGGGCGGCGCGACGAACGCTGGGTCGTCGGCGTTTCCGAGGGACCGTGGGGGCGCCAGTGCGCCCTGCCCGGCCGACGATACGCCCGTCGCCGCCGCCGTCAAGACCCGGTCGCCGGTCGCGCCTGCGGCGTCTCCTCGACGATGATGACGGGATCGAGCTCGAGCGCGTGCGCGAGCTTGGGCCCGCTCAGGCGGATGCCGTAGGCCCACGTCTGCCGCTGCCCGCGACCGCGGTCGAACCTGAGCACGCGGCCCGTGCCGACGACCCAGTGCTGCTCGTCGAGCTCGAACGAATCCGATTCGAAGAACGACTGCTGCGACAGCTTGCTGTCGAGGCGCAGCCGCTCGCCGCGCGCCAGGTCGACGCAGGTCCAGAGGACCTCGCGCGCGACCGGGTGGTCGACGCTCCTGCCCTCGGCCGTCCAGTAGATGACCGGGTCGACGTGGGTCGGGGTGCGGACGAAGAGCCGGGTGGGCTTGCCCAGGGCATTCCGCGCGATCCCGATCGTCACGAGCTCGGCGCTGGTCGCATTGACCAGGTGCGAGCCGAGGCGGGGGGTCTGGAGCATGCTCATGCCTGCCTCCCCTGCGGGGCGCAGCCCGGTGACGCATCGAACGCGCTGGGTTCGGCGGCGTGTCCGGAGAGCCGAGGGGGCGCCGGCGCGCCCTGCGCAAGGG